>JAHEEO010000285.1 GCA_024640665.1 Rhodospirillales bacterium
GCCGCCGGCAGGACGATATCTGCGATTGGCACTTCGTCCAGCAGCACATCACACATCGTCGCGTCGATTGAGGATTTATCGATGCCGGCTCCCATCGTGGCATTGCCTTGCGGGTCGAGGTCCACCATAAGAACCCGCCGCCGGGTAGCGGCCAAAGACGCGGCCAAATTGACGCACGTCGTCGTTTTTCCGACGCCGCCTTTTTGATTGGCAATGGCAATGACACAACTCATCGTTAGATTGTCTCTGATCAGCGGGTTCGTTCCAAAAGGACAACAGCACCAAAATTGCCGTCCGGGCCTACAGCTTGGATCTGCTGCAACTCAAAATCCGGCGTAAGTTCTCGGAATTCCTCACCTTTCTCAGCCGAGGTGAGCAAAGTTAGTATGCTGCCGGGCGCCGTGAGGTGCCGCGTTATTGTTAATAATTCGAGCGGCGCAGCAACGGCCCGGGCAAGCACGGTATCAAAGGCGGGGCCCATTGGTAAATCCTCTGCACGGCAATGGGCGATATCTACGTTGGCCAGCCCCAATTCGCCGACCACGTGGCGCAAGAAATGGATCCGTTTCGCGCGACTTTCGATTAATGTGAAATGGCGCCCGGGTTCCGTGATCGCAAGCGGCAGGCCCGGCAGGCCGGCGCCAGTGCCGACATCGGCGATGCGCACCCCCTTTAGCCAGCTTCCCAGCGACAAACATTCGACCAGATTGCGATCGAGCAAACGCCGCGCATCGCGAAAACCGGTCAGGTTGTAGACCCGATTCCATTTCGCCAACAGTGACAGGAAAGCGGCTAATTGTTCAGCATGCTCGCGAGCGGCAGCAAACTCTGAGCCCGCTAGCCGATTTTCAACATCCGCTGAACTGAAACTGGGTGTCGCCACGCCAGCGTCATTTATCCGTTGCGCCAATGCGCACGATGCTACGGCCGAAGTGCTCAGCACCGAATGCGGAATCCAGGCGTTCGGGCAATGCCGCCAGATCGATTTCTTCGCCCGCGATGGTATCTATATGTCGAGGCTTCAAATCGCTTGCTATGCGCGACCAGATCTCAGCCCGAACCGAAGGCGTCAAACTGACCGAATTGACGCCGAGTAAACTCACGCCGCGCAAAATAAACGGCAACACCGTAGTCACCAATTTTGCGCCGCCGGCCAACCCGATGCTGGCTACAGCGCCGTTCGGCAGCACGGCCTTTAATAAGTTAGCGAGCAATGACCCGCCCACATTGTCAATGACGCCAGCCCAGGTAGCTCGGCCCAGCGGTTTATCGTCGGCAAGAATGTCATGTCGATTGATTACCCGGGTCGCGCCCAAGCTCAATAGATAATCTGACGCTGCAGGGCTGCCGCTGATCGCAGCGACCTCGTAACCGCGAAGACTCAGCATATCTATGGCAAATGAACCCACGCCGCCGCTCGCGCCGGTGACTGCAATGGGCCCTTGATCCGGTGTAATACCGGCCGCTTCGAGCTTTGCAACGGCCAAAGCCGCCGACAGCCCTGCTGTACCGAGCGCCATGACTTCGCGCGTATTCAGACCATTGGGCACCGGAACCAGCCAGTCACCCGGCATTTGGGCATACTGAGCGTACCCGCCATGATGCGTTTCGCTCAAACCGCAACCGCACACAAGCACTTTTTGCCCCGGCGCAAATTTCGCCGAGTGGACCACCTCGCCGGAACAGTCGATTCCACCGATAAGTGGCAACCTGCGCGCAATTGTGCCTTTGCCGGTTCCGGCCAGTACGTCTTTGTAATTGATCGATGAGTATTCAACCCGCACCAACGTGTCGCCTTCGTCGAGCGCGGCATGCGAAAACGATTGCAGATGGCCGCGCACACCCGCATCGGTCTCGTGTAAAACATACGCTTGAAACGGCTCGTCCATGCCTAGGCGCTGCGCCGCAGCCGCTTGAGGTGCACCAGCAATAACGATATGGCGGCAGGTGTCATACCGGCAATTCGCGCTGCCTGACCGACGTTTTCCGGCCGAATACGGGTCAGCTTTTCGCGCACTTCGTTCGACAATCCGCTCACGCCGGCATAATCCATGTCCTCGGGTATCCCCGTCGTTTGTTGCTTTTGCTGACGCTCGATTTCGTTGCTTTGTCGTTCGATATAACCCGCATAACGGGCATTGGTCTCTAAACTGAGCGCTACTTGCTCGAACTGTTCGGGTTCCAGCGCCGCATCCAGCTGCGGTGCGCCGACGCGCTCCAACGCGATGAGGTCAGCATACCGAATGTTGGGTCGCTTGAGGATCGCCGCCGCGGTGGCTTCACGATTCAAAGCGCCGAGCGAACTTCCTGCCCCAAGATCCGCAGGTCTTACGACCACTTTTTCCAAACGCTCGGCTTCATCGGCAATGAGCGTTTGTTTGCGCTCGAAAGTTTCCCAGCGCTGGTCATCAACAAACCCGAGCTTGCGGCCGATCGGCGTTAACCGCGCATCAGCGTTGTCTTCGCGGAGCATCAAGCGGTATTCGGCACGGCTGGTGAACATTCGATACGGCTCACGCGTTCCGCGCGTCACCAGATCGTCGATCAAGACACCTATATATGCTTCGTCTCTTCGCGGGTACCACGGTTCCCGGTCTTGTATGCGCAATGCGGCATTGATACCGGCGATCAAGCCTTGAGCAGCTGCTTCTTCGTAGCCGGTCGTACCGTTAATTTGCCCGGCAAAGAACAGCCCATTAATCGCTTTTGTTTCTAGCGTAGGTCGCAAGTCACGAGGGTCGAAATAATCGTATTCGATCGCATAACCGGGGCGTGTAATTTCAGCGTTCTCAAACCCACGCAGCGTTCTGACAAACTCGTGCTGGACGTCAAAAGGCAGCGACGTTGAGATACCGTTGGGATACACCTCATGCGTATTCA
>JAHEEO010000104.1 GCA_024640665.1 Rhodospirillales bacterium
GCACGATGGAGCGATCAGATACCTGAAGCAGCGCGGCATTGATGGCAATACCGCTCAGCGGTTTGGCATAGGCTATGCGCCCGATGGGTGGGATTTTCTGCTGAACGAACTCGGCACCAATGAGGCGCGACGAGCAGAGTTACTCCAGGCTGGCCTTTTGCGCCGTAACGATCAAGGTCGTTACTACGATTACTTTCGTGACCGAATCATGTTTCCGATCCGCGATCCGCGCGGGCACGTGATCGGCTTTGGCGGCCGAGTGCTTGGCGACGGTGAGCCCAAATACCTCAACTCGCCCGAAACGCCGGTATTTGAAAAGGGCAAGACCCTTTATGGCCTGCATGAGGCGCGTCAATCGCGCGGCCCCATTCAAGACGTGCTGGTCGTGGAAGGTTATATGGATGTTGTAAGCCTGGCCCAACACGGTATCGGTCCGGCGCTTGCAACGTTGGGTACTGCAACGACACGAGACCACGTACAAAAGCTGACGCGACTTACCGATCATGTCATTTTTTGCTTCGACGGCGATGCGGCCGGACGCAAGGCAGCCTGGCGCGCGCTGGAAACCTGCCTGCCTTTCGGCGGTGGCAAGATGTCGCTGAGTTTCATGCTCTTACCGGCTGGAGAAGACCCCGATACGCTGGTCCGCGGCGGCGGAGAGTCGGCACTGATTAAACATAAGAATGAAGCCTTGTCGTTGTCGGCATTTTTTATGACCGAATTGCGCGCGCGCAACGACCTGAGTACCGCCGATGGACGGGCCCGCATTATCGCCGAGGCGAAGCCTCTGTTGGCGCGGCTGCCGGACGGCGTCTATCGCGAGCTACTGATCGCAGAACTGGCTGAAACGGTCGGCATGGCCGTTGAACGCGTTACCGCGCTGATCGTGCCCCAAACAGTTGGTTCGGCCCACGGCCTGCAGGCATCGCGTCCCAAGCGAACGCGCCAAACGACACCCGCCGCGGATGACCCGGGAGCCGGACGGAAGTCAAAACTCATTCGGCGTGCAATCGCTTTAGTGCTTAAGTACCCGGAAATTGCAGCTAACGTCGGCGAAATAGACGATTTCGAAGAGATAAGCCAGCCAGGCGCCGAACTGCTGCTCGAACTACTCGCCGCCGCCAGCAGCACACCCAACGTGACAACGGCGCATCTCATCGAACAATTCAGGGATCATCCAGACGGGCAATATCTGCCCAGGTTGGCCACCGAAGATTTGCTTGATGGCGCGGACGTCGCCGCAGCCATCATCCGTGAATCGATGCAAAAAATCGTTACCACAGAAAAACGGCGGCTCGCGGCGGATCGGGTAAAGAAACTGGGGAACAGTGTCGATAACTCCGGTGTCTAACAGCCAAACTAGTGCGCGAAGCATTGAAATCCGCGAAACCTACCCGAATATATGAAACCTAGTTATACTGGAACGTTCGCTTAACTATTGCCTTGAGAGGGTCCATGTCCACAGCGCAGCAACCTCAGCAGCCACACCAAGATGATGACAAGCAATCGCAGCTCAAGCTGCTCATTGCAAAAGGTAAAGAACAGGGCTACCTGACCTACGGCGAGGTCAATGACCATTTGCCGAGCGAAATTGTCGATCCGGAACAGATCGAAGATATCGTTAACATGATTAACGATATGGGCATCACCGTCTACGAGAAGGCGCCGGACGCCGAGTCACTGATACTGTCCGACAACGCCGTGTCGAATGATGACGATGCTGCCGATGAAGCCGCCGCCGCCTTGGCAACTGTCGACAGCGAATTTGGCCGTACGACCGATCCCGTGCGTATGTATATGCGTGAAATGGGCACCGTGGAATTGCTCACGCGAGAAGGCGAGATTCGCATTGCGAAGCGGATCGAAGAAGGCCTGGACCAAGTGCGCGTGGCGCTGGCTCAATACCCGCTCACGTTGTCGCTGCTGCTCGATACCTACGAAGACGTACTCGCCGGCGAGTCGCGCCTGCAAGACTGCATCGTTGGCTTCATCGATCCGAATGCACAAATTGCGGACCCGAACGCGCGCAATGACGATGACGACGACGATACACCAGCAGACACCGGTCCAGATCCCGCTGAAGTCGACCGCCGGATGAAGAAGATCAAACGGCTGCACAAAAAATACTGCGAAATGCTCGAGGCTAACGACTTGCATCACCCAGATGCGCGAAAAGCCGTAGCAGAAATGACCAGTGAGTTCATGGAGCTCAAACTTTCTCCGCGCATGTTCGATCAATTGATGGCACAGCTGCGCGCACTGATCGGCAGCGTACGCAGCCAAGAGCGGTCTGTGATGGCGCTTTGTGTTCGAGAAGCCGGCATGCCTCGCAAAGACTTTATTGCCAGCTTTCCGCAAAACGAAACCAATCTTGAATGGGTCGACAAACATATTCGCGCAAAGCGCAAACATTCGTCTCAGCTGGCGAAGTTGAAAGACGATATTCTGCGCTCTCAGAAGCGGCTACAAAAAATCGAAAAAATTGGGCTGCTGAATATTGCCGAAGTGAAGGAGATCAATCGTGAAGTCTCGCTCGGCGAAGCCCAAGCGCGACGGGCAAAGAAAGAGATGGTCGAGGCCAATCTTCGCCTCGTTATTTCTATTGCCAAGAAATACACAAACCGCGGCTTGCAGTTCCTCGACCTAATTCAAGAAGGCAATATCGGCCTGATGAAAGCCGTCGATAAGTTTGAATATCGGCGCGGCTACAAATTCTCCACCTATGCAACTTGGTGGATCCGCCAGGCCATCACGCGGTCGATCGCCGATCAGGCGCGCACGATTCGTATCCCGGTTCATATGATTGAAACAATCAACAAGCTGAATCGAATATCTCGGCAGATGCTGCAGGAAATGGGTCGGGAGCCGCTACCGGAAGAATTGGCCGAGCGCATGGAAATGCCAGAAGACAAAGTTCGCAAGGTGCTCAAAATTGCCAAAGAGCCGATTTCGATGGAAACGCCAATTGGTGATGATGAAGATTCGCATCTCGGCGACTTTATCGAAGACACGACCGTTTCTTCGCCTGTGGATTCTGCGACGGACTCCGGCCTCAAAGAAACAACGCATGCAGTCCTTGCTGGGCTGACCGCTCGTGAGGCAAAAGTGTTACGTATGCGGTTTGGTATCGACATGAATACCGACCACACGCTCGAAGAGGTGGGCAAGCAGTTTGATGTCACGCGCGAACGAATTCGCCAGATTGAAGCGAAGGCGCTGCGAAAATTGCGGCACCCATCGCGATCAGATCAGCTACGCAGCTTCCTGCTGGAAGACTAAAAACATTAGAATGCTCAAATAATGTGGGCCTGTAGCTCAGTTGGTTAGAGCAGGGGACTCATCGAAAAGGTGCCTTCATGGCGAAAGCCTTGAAGTGAACGGGATGAATTCAGGGAAACCGTAGCGAGTCACATTGAAAACCGACTTGCCGGCAATCCTGAGCCAAGCCAGCCGTACACGGCTGGAAGGTGCAGAGACTACCTGAGAGCTGCAGCGCTCTTAATGACAGGCTCGAGCGTCCCGCACCCTAGCAGCAAAGCTGCGGGTGAAGAGATAGTCCACGCTGTACGGAAACGCACAGGTAACGTGAATCCCTTGGTCGTAGGTTCAAGTCCTACCGGGCCCACCATTTGCCAGCAGGCTTAATCGAGACGTATAAATGGCTTGCGGCGGAGCTGACGGCGGGAAGTCTGCCCGCCTGAGCCTGCGAACCGTCGGGTCGCAGTCGAAATAGGGGGAATAGCGCGTGCATTTGAAACTGACTTCACGAACCGCTGGTTACAATGGCAACCAGGCGCATCAGGCCCCAAAAGCCCTTGTCTGCGCGCTGCTGAGTATCGCAGCCTGGCTAAGCGTATCCACTAACGCACTTGCACATCACGGTTTCGGCCGCTTTGATCGCTCCAAGGAAGTTGAGTTCACTGGCGTGATCACCGATATCGATTTCGTTAATCCGCATGCTTATTTGCATTTCAATGCGGTCAATGCCGGTGGCATGACTATGGCGATGCGCTGTGAGATGCGTGCAGCGACGTTGTTGAGGCGCTCAGGATGGACGGAAGAAATGTTCGTAATCGGGGCACAAGCCACTGTCCGCGGCTTCGGTCATCGCGACGATCCAGCCTCGTGTTACCTCGAAGACATTACGATCGGCGATGCACCGGGCTTCAATCGTAACGATCAATTTACGACTACTTCCGGCGTCGACCTCTCCAACCGGCCGCTGCGGTTACCCTCCGGCGAGCCCAATATTTCCGGTGACTGGGCGCAAGAACAGTATGTCATTGCGGTAGCACCCAACGGCGGCGGTGGAGCGTTAGTGCCAAAAAGCATGATCGCCGCGGTGGAGTCGGGCGAGCTGGCCATAGCAGACGTGCCGCCTTCCGGCTGGGGCCCGCGTCCGGTCAGTTTGACGGATCGCGGCCAGGCTGAGGCTGACGCGTTCGAGATGTGGTCACCCGAAGACAATCCACGCCTGCGCTGCGAACCGACAAGCATTATTTTTGACTGGGTATTTGACGGCGCCGTTAATCGCATCACTCAAGAACAAGGCCGAATCGTCATCAACTACGGTCTCTACAGCTTCGAGCGGGTCATACATTTGGGACTCGATCAACATCCGCGTGACATTACTCCCAGTTATGCAGGTCATTCGATCGGCCATTGGGAAGGAGATGTCCTCGTCGTCGACACCATCGGCTTCGAACCGGGCGTCATCGCCCCGCCGGTGCGCAATAGCAGCGAGCTGCATATCGTCGAGCGCTATTCACTGGACCCGGCGACCTTAACGCTGAGGCGCGACTATGTAGCCGAAGACCCCGTCTACTTCACCGATCAGTACATTGGTTCTGACACGGTGCTGGTCGCCGATGTGCCGTACGTTGCGCATCCGTGTGACGAACTCGCTTACGAGTTCATCCCGGAAGCAGCCAGGGAGTAATTGCGGTCGATGCTCTTCGAACCGGGCATTCAGTGCCCAATTCGCGATTGACGAAATCCGAGATCGCTGTACAGTTGCCGCTGCTGAATAGTTCAGTCTAAGGAGAACAATAGATGTCGATTTTTACGCATGTAGTCTTGGGAACCAACGATCTCGCCAAGTCAACGCAGTTCTATGACGCCGCGCTCGGTGCACTTGGTGTCAAGAATCTCGGACCCCTTGGCGAAAACGGCATCCTGTATGGCGCAGATGGCCCCGCGTTTTTGATAACAAAGCCTGCCAACGGCCAGGCTGCTTGCCATGCAAACGGTGGAACGGTCGGCTTCCATGCGCCAAGCCGAGATGCCGTGCATAAGTTTCACGAAGCCGGCCTTGCCAATGGCGGAACGGATGAAGGCACACCTGGCCCCCGCGATTTCGCGCCCACTGCCTATGCATCCTATTTGCGTGATCCCGACGGCAACAAAATCTGCACGTATTGCTTTGCGGAAGAATAACTGCATCGTAATTTCTGCGACGAAGGGCCGGAAACGGCCCTTTTTTGATTAACAACTAATCGACGCGAGGCCAACACAATTGAATGCACACGCCCGTTTCTTTGTTCTTATCAGCGCCCTGTTGCTGAGTTTGGCTACAGCGCTAGGCGCTTATGCGGCACATGGACTTGAACGCTGGCTGGCACCCGACGCTGTCGCCACATTTCGCACCGGCGTGGAATATCACTTCTATCACGGACTCGGCCTGCTCGCGGTAGCGCTCTTAATCGATCGATTCGAAACTCGCAGACTCTTGATTATCGCGGCCTGGTTGATGGTTACGGGCACCGTTCTATTTTCAGGCAGCCTGTATCTGCTGGCCTTTGTTCGAGCAAGCTTTTTGGGGCCCATTACGCCACTCGGGGGCGTGTGTTTTATCGCCGCTTGGTTGTGCCTCGCATATGCTGCTCTTATTTCCGACGTGCGGCGCGAGCCGGGCCGGACACAATCGGCAGATACTTCTGGCCCACAATAGCCACTGTAATTCCCAGCAACACGATAGCGATGGAGCCTAACGAGTATCCTTGGTCATAAACGTATTTGGAAATGTAAAGAAATACGGCGACCACAGGAATAAGCAGAAGCACGGTAAAAAGAATTTGCCATATCGACTCACGAATTGGCTCTCCGCATGCCGGGCATGGCCGAGGCAACTTGTCCAGATTCCTCACGAATTCCCTGTCGAAGTCAGCACTGCACCACGGGCATTTTAAATCCACTGGACTCCTCGCTCATAACCAAGCGCTGAATCTCGCTCAAGTCGCGAGATCTAGTGGTACTAGCCTGCCCGACATGCCGCTGATCCGCAAGCGGCTTCCGCCAGCATGGCCGCGCGAGATTCTAGTTTGTTACTGCAGCAGCACTTCGCGACTCATGCACAGTAAGTCTTATAGAGAAAGTCAATGAACAACCGTGCATTGGCGCTTGCCAGAGAATAGTAGATCGATTGAGATTCGCGTCGCGTACTCACAAGCGCTTCACGCCTAAGCACGGCCAAGTGCTGTGACAATGCTGATTGGCTTAGATCGACGCGCTTAAGAAGCTCACCAACGGAAAGCTCACCATCGCCAAGCGCACAAAGCACCATGAGCCGGTTCTCGTTTCCTATTGCCTTCATCAGCCGGGCTGCCTCACCGGCATGCTTACGCATGACCTTCGGGCTTGGTCTGGAAACTCGTTTAGAAACTGCTCTTGCCATACTCGCTCTCGGTATCATCCCGCACCTTGACGGAACAATACATTAACAATGTCTAATTTAGCAGAATTAGATACATATGACACACCCCTTGCGATACGCACATCTACTTATATTCGTATTTGCTAATTTAGATAAACTTGAACAAGCTTTATTCCCATTGTTGTTGATCGACGCAAGCAGGACATTACAGATGAAGAAAATACTCATTCTCGGTGCTGGCATCGGCGGAATCTCTCAAGCATTTGAATTGAGACATGCTTTAAAGGGTCGCGCAGAGGTCCATCTCATCAACGATGGCCCCCGTTTTGAATTCACGCCGTCAAACCCATGGGTAGCCGTCGGATGGCGGACAGCCCAGCAAATCACGGTAGAGCTTGCGCCACTATGCGCAAAGTTGGGTTTCGAATTCAGTCCCGCAGGGGCAAGCGCCGTGAAGCCCGAGGCCAATGTAGTCGAGCTCTATGATGGCACATCTATCGACTACGATTTTTTGATCATCGCCACCGGCCCGAAGCTTGCGTTCGAAGAGATACCGGGACTTGGGCCAAAAGGCTTTACGAGTTCAGTTTGCAAAACAGACCATGCAAGCAAGGCGCTGGCTGACGTCGAGCGGCTCGTTAAAGATCCTGGACCTGTCATAGTTGGCGCAGCGCAGGGTGCTTCTTGTTTTGGCCCAGCCTATGAATATGCCTACATATTGGAGACCGAACTCCGCCGCCGCAAGATTCGTGATCGCATACCGATGACATTTGTAACGCCGGAACCCTACATCGGCCATCTTGGCTTGGACGGCGTCGGCGATACAAAGAGCATGATGGAATCGGAGTTCCGCAACCGACATATACATTGGGTTACGAATGCGAAGATCACAGCAATCGAAGCGTCGATGATGCACATTGAGGAAGTTGACGAAGACGGGGCACATAAACGAACCCACGATCTCCCGTTCAAGCACGCGATGATTTTGCCGGCATTTCGGGGTATAGACGCTGTGGACGGGGTAGACAAACTCGTCAATCCACGTGGCTTCATCCTAACGGACGAATTCCAGCGTAACCCGACTTATCACAACGTTTACTCCGTAGGCGTGTGTGTGGCAATTCCACCCGTATCGGCGACTCCAGTTCCAGTGGGAACGCCAAAGACCGGATACATGATCGAATCGATGGTCACGGCCACCACTAAGAACATTGTCGATGCATTCGACGGCAAGGCACCCAGTCACCGAGCAAGCTGGAATGCACTGTGCCTGGCGGACTTTGGCGACACCGGCGTAGCCTTCGTCGCGCTGCCACAAATTCCACCGCGCAACACTAATTGGGCGGCGAAAGGCAAGTGGGTTCACACGGCTAAGATAGCATTCGAGAAGTACTTCTTGCGCAAGGTCAGACGCGGCCAGGCGGAAACTTACTACGAAAAATTGGTGCTTCGGCTAATGGGCATCAACAAGATAAAAGACGCAAACTGATCGGCAGGGAGCAGGTTTGTGAAACATCGAATCATTGAACTATCAACTGGGCGCCCAAAAACCGTCTATGTTCTGATGGCATTGATTGCCGCTGTCGCCGCTGCGCTGATGTTTCGTATTGAAGTCGACACAGATCCGGAAAATATGCTGCCGGCCGATCAGCCGGATCGCGTCTTTCACAACCGGGTCGAAGAGACCTTTGCACTGCATGACGCCATTGTCGTCGGCATCGTAAATGAATCGAATCCCAACGGGATTTACAATCCCGCGTCTCTCGGCAGCCTGCATACCTTGAGTGAGCGCATTCTTACGCTGGATGGTGTCATCGCGCCCGACATGATGTCGCTTGCCGTAGCAGATAACATCTCACAGACTGAGATTGGCGCATTGCGGTTTGAATGGATGATGCAAGACGCGCCAACCACACAGGTGCAATCTAATCAGATTCGCGACGCTGTGGCGCGCCTGCCGTTGCTAAATGACACCTTAGTGTCGGGCGATGGCCAAGCTGCAGCCATATATGTTCCGATAGAAAGCAAAGACCAGAGCTACCGGATTGCCGGCGAGATACAGGCGATAGCCGATACGCTCGACGGCGAGGATGCTATTCATATTACCGGGCTCCCGGTAGCTGAAGACACGTTTGGCATAGAAATGTTTATTCAAATGGGCATTTCCGCGCCATTGGCGGCCGTCATGATCTTTTTGCTGATGTGGTACTTCTTCAAGAGTGCCAGCCTCGTTGTTTCACCAATGATCGTGGCGATGGCCACAGTCATTATCACAATGGGTGCCCTCATCGGGCTGGGGTTCACCGTTCACATCATGAGTTCGATGATTCCAATCTTTCTAATGCCGATAGCAGTTGTAGATTCCGTACACATCATGTCGGAATTCGCGGACAAATATCATGCCGATGATGACCCTAAAGTCGTCATGAGCGAGGTTATTTCCCATCTTTACAAGCCAATGCTATTCACATCGGTTACGACCGCGGTCGGCTTTCTTTCATTGTTGCTCACACCAATTCCACCGGTGCAAATATTCGGTTCGTTTGTAGCGTTCGGCGTGTTACTCGCATTCTTAATCACGATTACCTTCATACCCGCTTACGTGGTTCGAATGCGCCCGCAACGGCTGGTTGCGCTGACGAAGCTCAAAGCCGACCAACGCACCGAAACGCCGCTTGCTCGAACGCTGCGGCGGCTGGGCTCTTTTGCATTCGGCAATGGCAAACTGATTACCGCCGCTACTGTCGCCGTAATGGCCTTTAGCGTCGCAGGAATCATGCGCATAGAAATTAACGACAATCCGGTGCGTTGGTTTAAGGAATCGCACAGAATAAGAATCGCGGACATTGTCCTGAATGACCATTTCGCTGGAACCTATGACGCGTTCGTCGTACTAGATTTCGACGACTCAGAAAATCGCGAGCAGTTCCGCAATGAAGCCAATGCACTATTAGACAATATCACCACGACCGACGCTGGCACTGAGAACATCCGCGGCCTGCTTTCTAGTTTGGAGGATACGGGCAATTATGGCGCACTGGTCGGCGCGATCGATGATGCGCTATTCGACGCGAGCGGTTCCGCGGAAGAATCCTTAAACACGCTTCTGACTCTCGCCGAAGTGGCACAAAGCAAGTCGCAGTACTTTCAAACGCCGGAAGCGCTCGCACTAATCGAGCAATTGCAGGCAGCACTCTTGTCTTCCGGACTCGTGGGGAAAACCAACGCACTGCCGGATGTGGTCAAAGTCGTAAATCGGGAGCTGCACAGCGGAGCAACAGCAGACTATGCCTTACCGTCGAGCGCCCC
>JAHEEO010000105.1 GCA_024640665.1 Rhodospirillales bacterium
CCTAGCGACGACGGCAGTTCTTGTATGCCGAGGCTGGCGGTCGGCGTTGAGTACGATGGCACTGGGTTTGCTGGATGGCAATCTCAACGCGGTGCTCGCACGATACAAGCCGCCGTTGAGTCGGCGGTAACGCAAGTCGCAGCTGCGCCGGTGGTCGTGCACGCAGCGGGACGCACTGACACCGGCGTCCATGCCAGCGGTCAAGTGGCGCATTTCGACAGCAGTGCTGCCCGTACGCAACGGCAATGGCTGCTTGGCATCAATTCCCTGTTACCAAACGATGTCGCAATTCGCTGGGTACGTTCGGTGCCGGCAGAATTCGACGCGCGTCGCACTGCCTTGTGGCGTCGCTACCGGTATCTACTGCATCAAAGCCCCGTTAGGCCGGCGTTGTCACGTACGCGTGCCTGGTGGCTCGCTGATGCCCTAGATTGCGCAACGATGCGCAGCGCAGCAACTGCGTGGATCGGTGAGCATAATTTCTCTGCGTTTCGGGCGGCAGGTTGTCAGTCACACACGCCTTGGCGTTGCGTGCACAGCATTGAAGTGCATGAATTTGAAGACATTGTTACGATCGAAATCACTGCTAACGCGTTTCTCTATCATATGGTGCGGAATCTGGTGGGCACACTGGTTGAAATCGGCCGGCACCGCCAACCGCCCGAATGGGCCAACGAGCTGCTGCAAGGCCGGGACCGCAAGCTGGCAGCTGCCACCGCGCCTGCGGCGGGGTTGACCCTTGCAGCCATTGGTTATCCGGCTGAGTATGATCTACCAGAGCCACAGGGCGGCTTGATTATCGTCTGACGGGGTCCCCGGCGTTTACAATTCCGTTATGATGCGCTTTCACGAAATTGCAGGTCTTTCATGAGTTGGTTTGACAAACTGATGCCATCGCGCATCAGCACCGAAAGGCGCAGCCGTTCTGTACCCGAAGGGCTTTGGGTCAAATGCAAAGGCTGTGCGGCTCAGCTTTACCGCACGGAGCTCAAGCGCAATCAGTTCGTGTGTCCCAAATGTAATTACCACTTGCGGATCAGCGGGCGTGAAAGGCTTGAGTTGTTTTTCGATCCAGGCTCCACTCAAGAAATTGCTGCGAACCTCGAATCTAACGATCCGCTCAAATTTAAAGACAGTAAGCGCTATCGGGATCGATTGATCCAGGCCCAGAAAGACACCAAAGAGCGGGATGCCTTGGTGGTCATGAGCGGCACGGTCTTGAAGTTGCCGCTGGTATCGGCAGCCTTCGACTTTCGTTTTATGGGCGGCTCGATGGGCTCTGTCGTCGGCGAGAAATTCGTGCGAGGCGTCAACTATGCAATCAAGAATCGCCAGCCGTTCGTTTGTTTTACAGCAAGCGGTGGTGCACGCATGCAAGAGGCCTTGCTGTCATTGCTGCAAATGAGCAAAACGAGTGCGGCAATCGCAGCGCTTGCTGAATCCGGTTTGCCTTACATCTCAGTAATGACAGATCCGACCATGGGCGGCGTGTCTGCCAGCCTTGCGATGTTGGGTGATATCAACGTTGCCGAGCCGGGTTCGCTGATCGGCTTCGCCGGTCCGCGCGTCATAGAGCAAACCGTTAAAGAAACGCTGCCGGAAGGATTTCAGCGAGCTGAGTTTCTACTGGAAAAAGGCGCGCTCGATATGATTGTCGACAGAACGAAATGCCGGGAAGAAATCACCGCCTTGCTGCGCAAACTTTTGCGCCAACCTAGTCTGGCTTAGTTGCCTGAGGAACACGAAGTATGCATGGCTTGCAGCGTGATTCCACGCTGGACCAATGGTTGCGATGGCTTGAAACATTGCATCCGAAAAAGATCGATCTCAGTCTTAATCGGATTCGCACGGTACTAGAGGCGCTGGAGTTAGACCGGCCGCCGTATCGTGTCATCACGGTTGGCGGTACCAACGGCAAAGGTTCTTGCGTTGCCTTTCTGACGAGTATTTACCGGCATGCCGGATACCGGGTTGGCGCGTTTACCTCGCCACATCTCATTAAATTCAATGAGCGGATTGAGGTGGACGGCATTTATGCTAGCGATCAGCAATTGGTCGATGCGTTTGTGGAGATGGAGCAAGCCCGCGGTAAAGTCACTTTGTCTTATTTTGAGGCATCTGCCGTTGCTGCCGTCATTCATTTCGCCCGCTGCGAGGTTGATATCGCCGTGCTGGAAGTGGGTATGGGTGGCCGGCTCGATGCGGTCAATGCGCTCGATGCAGACGGATCGCTGATTGTGTCGATTGGCCTGGATCATGAAGAGTGGTTGGGTGACGATCTTGAATCTATTGGTTTTGAGAAGGCCGGCATCATGCGGCCGGGTCGACCCGCAGTGATCGCTGAGACAAAACCGCCGCGTACTTTGCGCAGCGCTGCGCAAGAGTCTGGCGCCGATGCCTATTTCGCCGGCGCGGATTATCACTATTCGGTGGATACAGAGCACGTCGTGGTTGTCTGCAGGAGCGGTATAGAAGTGGCGGTGCCGATACCGCGTTTCGGAGGTCAGGAGCAGCACTCGAATGTCGCCGCTTGCGTGCAGCTGGTTACGGCGCTCGCCGACAAGCTGCCCATCGCTGAAGCTGCATTTATCAGCGGCGTCGCGGCGACACGACCGCGGGGCAGGATGCAGTCGCAGACCATCGGCGGTGTCGAATGGATTTTCGATGTTGCGCACAATCCCGATGCTGCGCAGCGTTTCGCGGAACATTTGCGCAGGCATCCTGTGTCGGGCCGGTGTTTCGCGTTATTTGGCGCGATGCGTGACAAAGACCTGGCTGGCGTACTCGGGTATTTCGCCGCAATCGTCGATGAGTGGTACTTGGTGCCGGTAGAAAGCGAGCGCGGCGCAACAGTTGCTGACATTCAAGCAAATTTGGTGAGCATAGAATCATCGCGCATTACGGCGTTCGCAAACGTGCCGGCCGCTTGTGCAGCCGCAAAGGCGAATGCACAAGATGGTGACAGGGTGATTGTCTTTGGTTCGTTCTATACGGTTGGGCCCGCACTGAGCGCGCTTGCGATATACTTCGACGCGCCTAGTGGCGCAGTCTAAGATCGAGATATGGATCGCAGCTTGCAGGAAAGACTCATCGGCGCAGCCGTGTTGGTCGCACTCGGGGTTTGGTTAATACCCTGGGTTCTCGACGGCTCGGATTCGGCCGACTCAGCTGACAGCGAACCTGCGCCGCTGCAATTGCCCGTACCTGAGCGAACTGCCACCACCGGTAATGATTCCCTCCGACGTCAAACGATCGAACTCGGCACGCCGCGAGAAGCTGCTGACCGCAGCGCGGACGATGCCAGTCCGGATGCATTGAGCAGCGATGCTGTCCCGACACAATCGCGGACAGCGAGCAATTCCGGCCCGGCCGCCCAGTCGGCTCCCGATGGCACTGCTGCAAAGGATGATCGGGCGGCCGCTGCGGCAGCGCCGCCGAGCCTGACATCAGGCGCGGCCCCGGGCGCCACATCGGGCGCCACAGAGGGCGCTGCCGGAGAGGGCGAACCGGGGCGAGCAGCGGCTGTTGTCGCAGCGCCTGTGCGCCGGAGTGACCCACCAAGCAGCAGCGTTGCCGTTGAAGCCGACGCGCCACAGACGGGCTGGATGGTGCAGCTCGGCAGTTTCAGCGATGCCGGCAATGCGGGGCGACAGGCAGATCGAATCAAGACTTTCGGCCATGCGCCTCGCATATTTGAGTTTTCGGCCGGCGGTCGCACGATGTATCGGGTCCGTCTAGGGCCGGTTCCAACTCGCGAGCGCGCCGAAGCAACCGCATCGTCGCTGTCTGCCCACGGTTTCGTCGCCCAAGTGGTGGCGCCGGACACAGCGCAGTAGCCCATGAGCTGGGTTGATCTTCTGATCGTCTTTATCGTGATCGCATCAGCCGCTTTCGGTGCCTGGCGCGGTTTCGTTAAAGAGGCTATCGCACTTGCGACCTGGTTGGCCGCGATATGGCTGGCTTGGCGGTTTTCGTTTGTCATCGAGCCTTGGCTTGGTGACTGGATTAGCGCTCCAGAGCTGAAGATATGGACCGCACGAGTGATGACTTTCGTTGTAGTCATGGTTTTGGGCGGGTTGATCGCATGGTTTGTCCGGGCATTGGTTCATTCAACCGGGCTCAGCGGGACCGACCGGCTATTGGGCAGTTTGTTTGGGCTGATCCGCGGTGCGCTCATATTCGGTCTAATCGTTATCGTCGTGCAGTTTTCGGGTCTGGAACAGGATCCCTGGTGGCAGCAGTCGCATTTACGTACATATGGTGAGCGCATCGCCGACGGTATCCGTTACTATGCGCAACTCGGCAGCGAGTATTTAGAGCAGCAAGAAGTCGTAGTCACTATCACAAGGTTGTAGCACTCATGTGTGGAATTGTTGGGATCGTTGGGCAGCAGCCCGTTAATCAAGCTATTTACGACGCGCTGACAATTTTGCAGCATCGTGGGCAGGATGCCGCAGGCATCATTACCGAGGATTGCGGTCGCTTACATGTGCGCAAGAACAACGGGCTCGTACGCGACGTGTTTCAGCGTCACGACATGGTGCGCTTGCAGGGCAATATCGGTTTAGGGCATGTCCGCTATCCAACAGCTGGAAGTGCAAGTCTTTCCGAGGCACAGCCGTTCTATGTTAATTCGCCGTATGGCGTATGCATGGCGCACAACGGCAACTTGGTCAATGCCGAAGAGCTGAAAAATGACGTCGTTAAGGAAGATCGCCGCCATCTCAATACCGGCTCCGATACGGAGATCCTGCTCAACGTTTTTGCCCATGAATTGGGCAAGCAATCCAGTAACGGATTGACGCCCGAACACATTCTAAACGCCGTCGAAGCTGTGCATCGGCGATGTTCCGGTGGCTATGCCGTGGTCGCGCTCATTATCGGGTATGGGCTGGTCGCGTTTCGCGATCCGCATGGAATTCGCCCGGTCGTCATGGGTGTGCGCCGGACTTTGAACGGTATCGAGCGAATGGTGGCGTCGGAGAGCGTCGCGTTGAAGCCGCTCGGTTTCGAATTTGACCGCGATATTTCTCCTGGTGAGGCGGTATTTATAGACCGGAAGGGCTCTCTGCACACGCGCGATTTCTCCGGCGCTGTCAGTTACTCGCCTTGCATATTCGAATTCGTTTATTTTGCTCGGCCCGATTCGATAATCGACAAAATGTCTGTCTATAAAGCACGGCTGCGAATGGGCGAAGAGTTAGCGGCAAAAATTCTTCGTGAGCGGCCGGAGCACGACATCGATGTGGTCATTCCAATACCCGACACGTCAAGGACAGCCGCCATGCAGGTTGCGCACGGTCTTGGGGTGAAGTTTCGGGAAGGCTTTATGAAGAACCGCTACATCGGGCGAACTTTCATCATGCCCGAGCAGTCCGAACGCAGGGCTTCCGTGCGGCGTAAGCTGAATGCAATTGACTTGGAGTTTCGCGGCAAGAACGTTCTACTCGTCGATGACTCGATCGTTCGGGGGACAACTTCGCAACAGATTATCGATATGGCGCGTGAAGCGGGTGCGCGCAAAGTGTATTTCGCATCAGCAGCACCGCCCGTGCAGTATGCAAACGTCTACGGGATTGATATGCCGGCCGCAAACGAGTTGGTTGCTGCCGGTCGAACTGTCGAAGAGGTCCGGCAGTTTATCGGCGCAGATTGGTTGATCTATCAGGATCTCGACGCCCTGGTCGATGCCGTCCATCATGAAAATGCGGAAATCGAATCTTTCGATACCTCGTGTTTCTCTGGACAATACGTCACAGGCGATGTCGGTACTGAGTATTTGAGCGGTCTAGAAGCGCTACGTTCGAACTCAGTCAAGGCTAAGCGTGATGCACAGGTCCGGTCCGAAGAGATGCAGGACAACTCATACTCCGAGTCGAGTGAAATCTGAGTGGTTCGATCGACGATGGCGATTCAAGTAGGTGCAGTTTGGTAACGAATCGTCATGCGTTTCTTGATTATCGACGATGATGAAGAATTTAGGCGCGTCCTAAAGTACTACCTCGCCGTCAATTGGTCCGATACGCCGATCGAAGAGATCTCTCCGGCTGATCGGAACATTACGCCTGAGCAAATCGAAGCTGAGCAATACGATACGATTTTCTTGTCCTATCCGATGCGGGGCGAATTCGGCTTTCAGTGGCTGCGCGAATTGCGTGCTCAAAACATGTGTCCTCCGGTCATTTTGTTTGCGCAAGACAGTAATGAGTTTCTTGCCGTAGATTCCATAAAGGCAGGCGCGGCCAGCTATTTTCCGAAACAGAAACTTCGCTATAAGCGTTTGATACGGATCATTCGGGCAGAGCTGGGGGTTGGCGTAACGAGTTCGACAGGTCTGCATTTTATGCAGCAGAGTGCGCTGGGCCGAGGCCAAAATTATCGCTATTTAGAGACGCTGCATTCCGGCGAATTCTCGAGCATTTATGTAGCCAAGAACTTACTTGATGATTCGCGCGTTGCGTTCAAGGTGCTGCGCCAGGTGCCGGATGGCGGCAGCGATCATTTGTTCGATCGATTTCTGCAGGAATACGAACTCATTGCCTCGATCGATCATCCCAATGTCGTCAAAATCTTCGATCTTGGCGTTGCCGATGATCATGCTTATATCGCCATGGAATACCTGCCTGCCGGGAATTTGGCCTTACGGCTCAATGAGCCGCTCGAGCCCGCATTGGCAGTAAGATACGCCCAACAAATCGCAGCCGCGCTCTCGGTTATTCATGGTTTCGGAATTTTGCATCGCGACTTAAAGCCGTCGAATATCATGTTTCGAGACGATGACACTATTGCTCTCATTGACTTTGGTCTGGCAAAACAAATGGAACTCGAAGCCGCGCTCACGGGAAACGGGCAGATTTTTGGAACGCCTTACTACATGAGCCCGGAACAAGGGCACGGCAATGCGCTTGACGTGCGATCCGATATCTACAGCTTGGGATGCTTGTTTTACGAAATGCTGGTTGGAAGGCGACCGTTCGTTGCGAGTTCCGCCATGGGCATCATTTACAAACACGCACACTCGGCACGCCCGCAGCTTGACGCCGATCTGCGTTTGTTTTCGAAGCTGTTAGGCAAGATGTATGCGGCTGATCCGCATCAGCGCTACGCTTCGACCGATCAATTGCTGGACGACCTAACGACGTTGCGAGTCTAGTCCTCTAACAATGCGCGGAGTTTAAATCCGTGACGGTCCCACTGCAGAATTGTGCCTTGTTCGTACCAGTCTCCGAGTACGATTCGAGCCGCCGGCCGACCGTCAAGTTCAAAACGATGCACGCTTGGGCGATGCGTGTGACCATGGATAAGGTATTGCACGCCGTGACTGCGCATCGTTTGTTCCACAGTCGCTTGGTTCACATCCATGATGTCGCTGGCTTTCATTGCCGTTTCGGTTTTGCTCTGGGCGCGAAGGCTTGCCGCGATGTTTCTGCGCTCTTGGAGCGACTTGTTTAGAAACGCTTGTTGCCACGCTGCATCGCGAACTGTCGTGCGCAGTTTCATGTAGGCTGTATCGTCAGTACACAATAGGTCGCCGTGCGTCAGCAGCATGGGTTCGCCATAAATATCCACGGTGACGAAGTCGCTTAGAAGCTTGCAGTTGGACCGCTTGGCAAATTCTTCGCCGAGCAGAAAGTCGCGGTTGCCATGCATTACATAGCAAGGCACTTCGTAAGCACTTAAAGACGCAAGGGCATCCAGGACGGGCATCAGGCGAGCGTCATCATCGTCGTCACCCACCCAGGCTTCGAATAGGTCGCCCAGGATAAATAGCCGCTCGGCGTTAATCGCATCGCGTGCGACAAACTCAACAAAGCTGTCTATGGCTTCGGGTCGCTCCGCATCGAGGTGGAGATCGGAGATGAACAGTACCGTCACGTAGCCTACTCGGTAATTAGCTCGACGCGCTCTATGATAATAGGCGTGACCGGCACGTTGTTGTCGAAAGGGCCGCCTCTGGAAGTGGCGCCATGGCCGATGGAGTCGATCACCTCCATGTCTGCTTCTTCGACGCTCCCAAACACGGCATATCCCCATCGCGTTGGGCGCGGGTTGAGATCGAGGTTGTCCGCCAGATTGATGTAGAACTGCGTCGTGCCTGAGTGCGGTTCATTGGAGCGTGCCAGACCGACAGTGCCGCGCATATTACTCAAGCCATTGCCCGACTCGTTGACTACGTCGGATTCCGTCGGCTTAAGTTCCATGTCGGGTGTGTACCCGCCAGCCTGAGCTACGAAGCCCTGCACCACACGGTGAAAAATGGTGCCGACGTAGTGGCCGTTTTCGACGTTTTCCAGAAAGGCCGCAACGGTTAAAGGTGCACGACCCGGGTCAAGTCGAATTACGAACTCGCCGGCAGTGGTGACGACGCGAACGCGTGGATCAGACGAATTCTGTTGTGCTATAGCCGATAGGGCTAGCAATGAGAGGCCTAAGCCAAGGAGGATTTGCTTCATTCGCGGTTTCCGCAATCGCATGACAGTCAGAATGATAGCTGGCCGGGCGGCAAAGGGCATAGCCTTTAAAGCGGCCTGCCGCCGGGGATTCTCGGCAGACCCGGCTCAGATCAGCCAATTACTGGCTGCGGCCTTCAGCTGATTTGACGGTATTGGCCATGAGCATGGCGATTGTCAGCGGACCCACGCCGCCCGGCACGGGCGTAATGGCCGCGGCAACATTTGCTACGTCGGGATGCACATCGCCAACTAGAACGGAACCGCGTTTCTCGAAAACGGCCATCCGGTTGGGGTGATTTTCGAAAATCTGCGCAGCCTGCGCGGCGTCAGTGACCGAGTTGATGCCCACATCGACGACAACGGTACCTGGCGAAACATGTTCGGCTGTGATCATCGCAGGGCGGCCGATCGCCGCCACGAGGATGTCTGCCTGGCGGGTCATTGCCGCTAAATCCGGCGTGCGAGAATGGCAAATCGTCACGGTCGCATTCTGATGCAGCAACAGCATGGCCATCGGCTTGCCGACGATGTCTGAGCGACCGACGACCACCGCGTGTTTGCCGGCCATTTCGATATCGGAACGCTGCAGCATTTCGATCACGCCGGCTGGCGTGCACGGCGCAAAGCCGGAGCGGTTTTGCGCAACAAGCCCCGCGGAGATCGGACTGAAGCCGTCGACGTCTTTACTTGGATGAATAGCATCGAAGACTTGTTGTTCGGCGGCATGACCGAGCGCTTTGGGCAGCGGAGACTGAACTAGAATTCCGTCACAGGCATCATCGGCGTTGTAGCGATTGACGACTTCGAGTACTTGTTCCAACGATGCGGAGCTGGGCAGGGTCTCGAGCGTGACCTTCATGCCGGCATCTTCTCCGGTTTTTAGTTTGCTTCGCACATAAACCTGCGAGGCTGGATCGTCCCCGACCAGCAGGATGACGAGGCCTGGTGGCCGGCCCAGTGACGCCTTAACCTGGCTGATTCGGTCTTTCAGTTCGTCGCGAATGGCTTGAGATATCGCCTTGCCGTCGATGATGCGTGCTGCCATTGTTTTCTACTCGCTGTGCCGAAGGAGCGCGGATTCTCTCATGGGGGTTCGCGCGGGCTCAAGCGCCAGGAGCGGTAAATAGCCCACCACTTCGACGGCGAAGGATGCAGATTTCCTGGGCATTGACGAAAACAGTGTTTGACGGTACGCCGCGGCGCCCATAACATCACGTCCCAAGCGGTGCGCGTGGCGTGCTGTGTTCGGGGCATGGCGCAGTCTGGTAGCGCATCTGTTTTGGGAACAGAGGGTCGGGGGTTCAAATCCCTCTGCCCCGACCATTTTATTAGCGTTGGCGCCCGTAGCTCAACCGGATAGAGCACCGGCCTTCAACTATAGGAGCCTTCGGTGGGAACGATTGGAACTGCCGAAGTGGACCGCACTGTAACGGGGAAACCTTAGCGGGTAAGGCCGATGGCAATCCCGTGGAAACCGGCGTCGCATGGCGG
>JAHEEO010000106.1:0-6489 GCA_024640665.1 Rhodospirillales bacterium
AACGCTTCCATTAATAGATACTAATTTCTTTTAAATTTATTTAGTTACAGAACCTTTTCGGTAGTCGCCGCCTCCACCAATACTAAAGAGTCGCCCTTGTGGCGGCTTTTTGGTTTGTAGCCCCTGAGAATGAGCCGCCCCGTCCCGGTTCGACCCGCAGCGCAGGCGCCGCCGCGCTGTGCAAGACTTTGGAGCAACACGAAGGATAGTCTCCCACCGTCTCCACCACTTCAGTATTCTCTGGAACGGCCGGCTATTTCGGCAATGCGCCGACAAGGAAAAGCGCGCCCGGGAGCAAAGGTCGCCATCGACAGAGCGCCGCGAATCCCGATCTCGCACTTGTCAATGCATATAGTTTCGACACTCTCGAGCAAACGAATCGCCACCGATTCCCGCGCCCTTATTGATCGCTGCGCAAGGATGAATGGAGTTAATGCGTCATTGAGTAAACGAGGTAGTTGACGGCGAATCGATACGCGAGCGCCGTCATCGGTTCCGGATACCATGCGTCGTCAGCGTGCTCCCAGGCATCGCCCATGTCCATATTGAAATTGATAGCGACCATGAGCCGATTGTTATCGTCAAAAACACCGCGCCAGTGCGGCACGGTGCCAGGTCGCTGTCCGCCGCGGCCCGGGATTTGCGTTCGTTGATCGAGATCGTAGAGCACATGCAGCAACTCGTGATCTTCTGCCAACTCGACGATTGGCTTATCGGGAAATACGCGCCGCATTGAATCGACAAAAACCTGCCACTCGTATTCGCCCCAGAAATCGTCGACCATCAAAAACCCGCCGCGGTCCAGATATTCCCGCAAAACCGCAGCTTCGGCTTCGCTCAAATACCACTGGCCAACCTCGACGGCGTATAGCCATGGATATTGAAATACGCTTTCATCACTCAGTCGTACAAGACGGCCACCGTCGCCTGAAGACGAAACCTGACCGGTGTCGATGCGCGTCAAGCGACCGATTCCCTCCGACAAGTGGTATTCGGCATCGGGGTAATCGGTCGTCCAGGCGCCATAGCGGCCACGGCGGCTGCTTGAGGCATTCGAATAGACGAGCCGGGCGAAATGCCATTCGGCCGTTGGCACTTCACTGAAGTCCATATCGATGGACTGCGGCCGGCGCCCGCCAAAACCCCGCTGTGCCTGGGCGAATCCAGCAACGACGAGAAGCAACAGGGCAAGTCCCGTCAACGCTGGCTTGCGGCGTAATGACCGCATCAGCTTGTGCGTACGCGGTATCGGCATGGTTCTAAACCTCGCGACACGTATTTCACCCCGAACTTGACGAAATACACGCTACGCGTGCGCACGATGTGCGTCAACACAGGAGTCACGTCGGACTCGTATTGCCGTCCGTTAACTAGAAACCAAAACATGTTCATTTAGACTGTCGCCGCCCCAGTATTTCCGTTTGCTCTGGAACGGTCGGCTATATTGGCAACCCGCGCAAAAACAGGTTGAGCGTTAGCGGCCCTTTCGGGGGGTCATCGCAAAGCAGCTCCGGCGCCGTGATCGCTGCACTGTGCGGCATGTCTCCGGCTGTTCCGTTAGTCGGCCGTTGCAGTGGCTAGAATCGTTACTTCGGCGATCGGCGCAACATTCAGTGCGAGTACGTGCCCGCCGCGTGTGCTGCCGTCAGAAAGCGCGACAACAGCATGCAAATGCACATAGGGTTCAGCGTCCCGCATCGAAACCGTGCCGACCAGCGAAATCAGCTCGCTCTTTGCGTCGATTGGGATGAGCTTGAAGACCATTTCACCCATAGACGGGTCACCGAAAGCCAGCAATGCGCTTGAAAGACCGCCCAGGCCCGTCACCTGCGCGGCCATAATACCTTCGGCTTTGGCGAGATCGGTTAATCCGGAAAGAATCTCATCACCTGGCGAAAATCGAATTTGGTAAGTGCGCGCCACCGAGTCCGACTCTTCTACGGTCATGTTCGGCGCAAGACCGGATTCGACATGCGGATTCTGGATATACCCATCGGGCACCGCCTGCGAGTGCGCAACACCGCCCAGCGTGGTGAGCAGCGACAACACCGAAAAGACCAACGCTCGCACTAAACTCATTCTGCTATTCATGATTAATCACCCGGTTTGTTTGTCAGCCTCTGAAAATTCAGTGCGGTGACGGTAGATCTGCGATTCTACTGCATGAATGCTCGCGGTGAACCCAAAATGGTATTGCCACCAATTACAGAGTCAGATTAGGGGTCAAACGACGCGGAACATGAGATACACTTCGCGGCTGAGTAGCGCTGAGCTGGCGTCGAATTATTGGAAGCGAAACAAATATGAACAACAACTTGATCGTGAGAATTGGAGCAACAGCGCTGAGCCTGCTGCTGGCACCTCAAACACATGCACAATTCGGCGCCGAACCCGCAGAACTCGAACTGATTCAGGTGCGAGACGATATATACGTCATCAGCAACGTTGCCGTGCCAGGGACGGTTACTGCCTTGATTACAGACTCAGGCGTCCTGCTCGTCGACGACAAGTTCGAGATCGATCACGACAACATCATGAAACTGCTGAGAACGGTGACCAGCCAGCCTGTCAAATATGTGATCAATACGCACTATCACGGCGATCACAGCGGCGGTAACGCGAAGCTGCAGGCTTTAAACGCAGTTGCCGTCGCTACTGAGCAAGCGCGGGCCACGATGATCGCTTCAAACCAGCCAGGGTTGCCGGATTTCACATTGAGTGACCGTGCAGCTTTGTACATCGGCGGTAAGGCCGTCGAGCTATATCGAGTGAGTGCCGCACACACGAATGGCGACCTGGTCGTGCTGTTTCCCGAGCATCGCGTGATTGCGACTGGAGACATTTTCGCCAACGGACCCGGCACATCAGCGCAACTAGTCGACTATTCCGGCGGCGGCAGTGCAAAGGAATGGCCGAAGGCGGTCGAAGCCGCACTCGCGCTAGATTTCGATACCGTCATTCCGGGGCACGGCTTAGTGTCTACGCGTGCCGATCTCGAGGCTTATCACGAGCGAACACTGCGATTCAGTGCTGTGTTGTCCGAGCTAGTGCGGCAAGGCAAATCGCGTGCCGAGATTGAGGCGGTTGTGCGCGCGGATTTCGATTGGGAAGACTTCCATATCCAATCGGCCCTTGATGGGTTGATCAACGAGTTTCGGTGATCACTCGACAGACCTAAAACCATTAAGAGGCGGTCTTTCGCCTACGCGCCTTGTCCTCATACATCAGCGTGTCAGCGTCGTTGAGCAAGTTTTCGACCGTTCTGTGGCGCGCCGGATCAAAACTGATGGTGCCAACGCTCCAGGCCAGCTTTTGGAGAATCGGGTCGCGCTCTTCCTGCGCCATCATTGCCAATCGATCAAGCGACTTGACCGACTGACGAGACGTTGCGGTCAAAAGGACGACAAATTCGTCGCCACCCATCCGCGCAACAACATCGGCCGAACGAAAGCACTTGATTAGAAGTTTGGCAAAGAATTTCAATATGCTATCTCCGGCCGCATGGCCGAGCGAGTCGTTGATCTGCTTGAAGTGATCCAGGTCAAAAAACAGCAGTTCAGCGCTGATACCGGTGCGTCGGCATAACGACAGCATATGGCTCGCCACGAGATTAAAGCCGTGCCGATTCGCGATCTCGGTCAGCTCATCCTTCGTTACCTGAGCGGCCATTTTTAGCTCGTCCTCTACCATCATGGCGAGATCTTTCAGTGTCTCTCGATCTTCCGATGTAAATTCGCTTCTTGGCTGGCTGTCGAGAAGGCACAGCGTTCCGATGCGTTGAGCATGCGGGCCGCTTATCGGGCAACCCGCATAAAAGCGAATATTGGGTCTGCCGGTAACCAACGGATTGTCGGAAAAGCGCAGATCTAGGCTTGCATCCTCCACTACAAACACGTCCGGCGCGAGTATGGCGTGCCCGCAGAAGGATATCTCTCGGGACGTCTCGCAAGCATCTAAACCTTGTTTGGATTTGAACCACTGACGATCCGAATCAACGAGGCTGACGAGGCTGGATTCAACGCCAAAAAGGCGCTGGGCCATGCGGGTAATTCGATCGAACCGCTCCTCTGAAGGCGTGTCCAGCAGCCGCAATGAATGCAGGCTCATCAGGCGCGCTGTCTCATCGAAGGGAACTTGGGGCTTCTGCATTTGGATCATCCGTGAGAGTACGCCTATATATCGGCCGATCGCGGCAAAACCTTAGCGACTTTTTATAATTGGCACCTCCCCTTCCGGAACCTCTCCCAACATCCCACGGTTACGACGGTCAGCGCTTATCCACTACGATAACGCCTTCCTTCAGCACCACTTTGGCATTCAGCATGTTCCAGAAGCCTTCCATGGGGTCGCCTTCGACCAGCACAATATCGGCTAGCTTTCCTGCTTCGAGCGTGCCGAGTTCATCGGCCATATTTATGTAGGCGGCCGTATTCGGTCCCATGATCTCGACGATGTCTTTAATCGAGAACATCACGTTATAGGATTCGAGTTCATGGCGCAGTCCTGCCCAGGCATCGTAGCGCGTGTCCGTGCAGTAACCGAGCACTGCTCCCTCGTCCCAGATGGTTCGGGCATTCACGATCGTGTAGCCGATCTCGGTGCCCACGGCGCGTTCCTGCGCATCGCGGTTTGCACCCGCGATCGCTTCCGGCCAGGCATTGCCATCACGAAAGCGCGGTTCGTTATCGTCGGCGAACACACCAAAGACAGGTGCACCAAAGCCGATTGTCGCCAAACTCATCGTATTAGTCGCAGCGAGCTTTTTTGCGGCATCACGATCAACAAAATCCTTATTGGGGATATGCACGAGCCGCCGCACTCCTGCGTCGACGGCAGCGACCATCGCCGATGTGCTGACGGCGTGCACCTGCACCGTAATACCAACTTTTGCTGCTTCATCGACAACAGCTTCAAGGATTTCAATCTCTTGCACGCTCGGTCTAGGCTGCGGGGTCAGGCTGATCTCTCCGGTAAACTTGATGCCCATGCTGGCAAGTTCGCGCACTTGCGCGCGCGCCAATTCAGGCGTGTTGTCTGCAAGCCGGATTCGGCCCGACGGAATAATGCGCGGCCCGTTAATCTCGCCACTTTCGATTCGGTCACGCAACACGATGTTGCCGTCAGCTGGCCCGCCGCCGGAGAGGATAGTCGTATAGCCGGCTTCGAGCTGTGCCTGCATTTCTTCGCGCTCATTTGGGCCTGTGTTGATGTGCCGGTGAGCATCAATGAAACCGGGCATCGCAGTCATACCGCCGGCGTTGATTGTGCTCAATCCCCGGGTTCCGGTGCGTCCGGCAGTGACCTCGGCGATTCGTCCGTCACGCACGACAATCGTGCCGGAGTCGATGACCGTGCCGTTACCAATGATAATTCTCGCATTGGTGATCGCGACATCTTGAGCGCGGGCGGCATCGACGCTGAGGGAAACAATTGCTGCAACCAGCGACAGACCGGCTACAAACCTGAATAACTTAGACCTTCCCATTACTTATACCCCCAAAATGTGTCGATCGGCGAGCGATCAGTTGTCGGCATCCTTCTCAATGGCCGCGACAAGCGGCGACCTCGTCGCTGAGATTAACACTGGAGCATCTGGTCAAGCCGATGAACTTGGCAGCACCAGTATGTCTGTATCAACTTGATCAATTAGTTTTTCTGCAGCATCAGAGCTATCGACATAACCAATCACGATGGTATCCGCATCGAGATCGACAGCTGCTTTGGCAAGTGCATTTTGAGGCAAGCCTTCGATCGAATGTACACGGTTACGTGGTAGTCGACAGCTATCAGCGAATCGTTGGCGGTCGAAATGCCCACCATCGCCGCGGTACGCGGTTACTGCATGCATATCAAATCCAGCGACGTCGGAAATATAGTGGGATAAGTCGACGATGGATTGATTGAGCCGCTCATGCTCTACGTCTTCCGGCCGAAGCTTGATGCCCGCAAGCAGGATGCGCTGCCCCTTCGGCGGCTTATCAGTTACCAGCAACGTTGGACAGGCGGCTTGACGCAACAACATCCAATCCGACGTCGCCGCGAATTTACGTTGCATAACCGAATGCTTTGAAGATGCCTTAACCAGAAGGTCGCAATCTGATGCGGCTGCTGCATCGGTTAAAGCAGTTCGCCAGTCTTCGTTCCATTCCAGCTGAACTTCGACATCGATACCCGCTGCCCTCGTGCTGGCAAGAATGCGGTCCAAACTGTCGCGGACCCATGCCAACCAAGCATTCTTGTCATCTGCACTGCCGGTGGCTCGCGAATCGAATGTGCAGCAATAAGCAACTATCTGCGCACCACTGAGCCGCGCAATCGCCTCCGCCCGCATTAAGGCCGGCTGGATCATGCGGGTCGGATCGAGTACCACGAATATTTTTGAAAATCGGATGGTAACTTCGCTCAATGTCGTTCCTTTATGTCTATTGCTCACAGAAACGCGAGACTACCGGCATTGGGCCAAGCAGGAACATTGGTACTTTCCGACCG
>JAHEEO010000106.1:6499-9941 GCA_024640665.1 Rhodospirillales bacterium
AACTAACCCTCTGCCGGGATCTCTCCGTCGCCGAAAGCCTGACTACCCTCAACGGAATCGCAATGCATGCCAGGCGCTGGCACAACGTCCTTGGGACACTGGAATAGCCCGGAGTCTCCTCTGTCGCCCGCTGGACGACCATCACGTCGCGGGTGAACACCAATACTAATGACTGCCCCTTTCGGAAAACTTTCGCGTGTAATGCCATGACGAAACGCTTCCGCCGCACTTTCCATCTGCACGACCCAAACAAGGGGCTCACCTTTTTCATCTCGCACCAAGGCGTTGCGGTCTTCGTTTAGTGGCACAAAGTGCATTTCGAAATGGGCGGCATTAGGTATTACTCGAACCATGACACCGGTAAAGACGCGGTAAAAGCTGCCGTCATACATGGAGTACGAATGATGGGCATGGGATGTGGCCGACACCAGCCCAATCGAAACAATCGCAATGAACCAACCAACGAATCGTGTCAGCAGCTTTCGCAGCGCTATTCTAGCCATAGTTAATTCTCCATTTCGCAGGCGCAAGCAGCTCTCCGAACCGAACAAACGCCGTAGCCATTGATTATTGCCCACCTCAATCAAAACCCAAATCGAGCTCGTCTTCGGGCCGCTGCATTCCTTCCTCGAAAAATTCTTCCCAGATCTGAGCCCAGGGTCGTCCAAACATATCAGGAACTCGATATTCAATCACCTCGCCGGGCGCGACTTGTGTTGCAAAACCGTCAACTGGATAAAGCCGCCGAGTACATTCCGCAAAACCCAGCCGACCGGCCGTATCCCAACCTTGTTGGTAATTTCGATGCCAGAGGATTCGCACCGGCTCTACCAAGGCTTCCGAGTCGTAGATGATGGCTTCCCAATCGATACCCATGAACTCGCCTGCGGAGTTGTGCACTGGTGTGAAGACCTCGATAGTCTCCAGCTCGTAGCTGAATTCCCAGCTCGTATGCTGCGTCCACGCCTGAACGTTCGAAGTCATCGTAATCAGCGCATCGCCATCCCAAAATCCAATGGTGTCGCCATACCATTGCGGAATTCCCTGCCCGAGCGGAAATTCGCGACCAATGTGCACAGTGCGCCAGACATTGCCGCTGCCGCTGCCAACCAGCAGTACAACCTCGGGTGTGACCACCATGCGCGTGGGTGTCGGGCCCGTTGCCCACTGCCGCATAAACCCCTCAGGCCAACAATGCGACGCAGACCACTGATGCGCGGCATTGACGCCTTCGTGATAGAGCTGTCTCACCATCCTTTGCTGGTAGTCCGGTGTCAGCAAAGACAACAACGTCGGAACTTGGTTGGCCCGCATGTAGTTCCAGATTCTGCGTCCCTCAGGAAGGTATTCGCCATACACGCCATCCCACTTAGGCATCGATTCGTAGGTATGTTGCGTTGGCCCGCCGCGCGAGCGCGCATCAGCTAGCAACGCAGAATAATGATCACCGGCGTTATTGAAAGGATAAGGGCTGACTATGTTCTCTCTCGGCCAGTCCATCTCACAATCGCCCCAACGAGCTGAGGTCGGCGGGTTCCTCCCAATTCGGGGATCACTGGTTCCTGAGCCAGCGCCGCCGCTGCGCATATCCGTTGTTTGACGGGGACTATTGCAGCGCCAGTAGCGCTGATCCAGCCACAGGTCGCGGTCCTGGTAAAAATCAGTAGATGTGTACAGATCGACTGGCAATGGCTCGATTCCGTCCGGCGCGCGGGCGTCCCATTCAGAACCTTCCCCGTGCGAACGAACATCCGGTGGCGGATTCACCGTTGCGAACGGCGCGCCTCTGAGGCCTTCTATATTGGGCGGTTGCAGTTGAGCAAACGAAGTTGCAACTCCTAATGCAGACAAAGCGACGGCAGCAATCGTTGTTTCCATCACCTTCCAAACCTTGCTCATACAGTATCACTCCCCAAGCGCACATTCAGTGTCACAGCCGACTCCGCCACCCAATACTTAACGCTATCTCATTTGGCTTAGCAAGTCTTTGTGTTTGGAGACGAACGAAACCAGAAATTTCAGTTATTGTAGGGGCGACAGCTACCAGCCAAGAGCCCGCCCGTCTGCGTCAGTAGCGCCCACGAGCCGCTACAGGATAAGGCGGAAATAGAACAACCGCAGCCCGCAATTCATGCGCACTTGAGCAAAACACCCATATGGAAAACCTTCAAACGACAATCATCCTAATCGGTGAATCACTTGCAATCCTGACTGTATTATCTTGCGCTCTTTATCTTGTCCACCAACGCATGCTCAGCGCCTACCAGGACAAACCAGGGGCACAGTTCCGCCGCCAACTGATCATGGTTGGGCTGGTCCTGGCAGCGGTACTTGCGGCGATCATCTTGCTACCCATTGGCGATACGATGCGCGGCCAACTGCTGGGCCTGCTCGGCATCGTATTGAGTGCAACCATCGCGTTGTCAGCAACAACTTTCGTTGGCAACGCGATGGCAGGCCTAATGATCCGAACGATGCGCAGTTTTCGGCTCGGCAACTACATCGAAGTAGGCGCACATGCCGGAAGAATTACCGAGATGGATTTACTGCATGTCGAAATACAAACCGAAGATCGCGACCTAACCACACTGCCAAACCTGTTCATTGTCAGCAATCCAGTACGCGTGATGCGTTCTTCCGGAACAGTAATTCATGTCGACGTATCGTTAGGCTACGACATACCGAGAAAGCGAGTGGAGCAATTGCTCCTTCAGGCAGCTGCAGCCGCGAAACTTGAGACTCCGTTTGTGCAAGTAACAACGCTTGGCGACTTTTCAGTCACTTACAGAATTGCCGGCTTGTTGACCGATCTCAAGACACTCATATCTACACGGCGTCAACTTCGCGCATGCATGCTCGACTATCTGCATGGAGGCGGTATCGAAATTGTCTCGCCGACTTTTATGAATACACGAGTGTTCGATAAAGACGCAGCCTTCATCCCTGAAATGCCGGCCTTCGTCGAGGATACTGACGACACAACCAGCGTCGATTCAATGCTATTCGATAAAGCAGAAAAAGCCGAACTCATCGACAGCCTGCAAAGCGCTGCGGCGGAGGCAGAACAAAAGATCAAAGAGATTCGCGGCACAATCAGCGACAAGACCGATGAAACGCAGCGCGCTGCCGCGGAAGCCAGCATTCAAAAACTTCAATCCAGACACGAGCGTTTGGAAAAGCTAATCACTCGCACGAAGGAGCGAATCGAACAAAAAGACCATTAGATCGGAGTGCCCATTAGTCTACAGTGCCCAATTACAAACAAGCTTAGCTTGTTGGGCCCCATTGCGGTGCCAAGAGGGGCGAACTAACAGAATTGGCGCTATTCGTCGCTCGCCTGCGCAGCGTCCGTAACCTGCGCTTGTTGCTCGGGCTCTGAAGCCACGGCCGCGTTTTCGCCAGTTGCGGCGGATGGCATATTCAGATGATTCGTTCGGCTGGT
>JAHEEO010000286.1 GCA_024640665.1 Rhodospirillales bacterium
TGAGGCAACTTCTGGGCGGTACCGGAATCCTTGCATATCGATATCAGTAATAATCTAGTTCTGCTGTCCAAGCAAAAGCGGTCATTGGCTCGGCCAGGGTGCTAAGGGCTGCTTCCGACCCAGAGCAGTCATTTGACATTTCTTGAGCTTGACCCACCCTGAAGAGCACTTGCGACCCAGCGCGGTGATTCGCTTGATTTGATCTTTAAGTGCTGCCAAGCTCATGAGCGACGGGTATTGTAAGATGGTACTTTATTCATTCGAATCCTTGTGAAATAAGGTGTTGCCTGTGTCGTTTTTGAGAGAACTCCGCAAGCGCAAGATCTTTCGCTTCACCGGGCTCTATATCGTTGGATCGTGGGTGGTGATTCAAGTTGCGGATGTTTTCTTTCCCGCTTGGGGCGTACCCGATGCAGCACTGCGCTACCTGTTTTATGCAGCGATTGCCTGCTTCCCGATTGCGCTCATCTTCAGTTGGCATTACGACATATCCACACAGGGCATTGTGCGAACCCGTGCCAATTCACATGTGGCAAAGGAGCGACTGCGGCTAGGACTTAGAGATTATCTTACGCTGTTTGCGCTGGTGCTCGTAGCTGGAAGCATCCTTTACAGCACGCTTGGTCACGTTTTGCATTTCGCCGAACAGGCCACGGCGCCGGAAATTGTCGAAAAGGAGAGCCCGCCCAATTCCATTGCGGTTCTACCCTTCGAGAACCTGAGTGGCCAGCCAGAAGACGATTACCTGGGCCGCGGACTGGCAGAGGACATCCTTCATCGGCTGGCAATCCTTGGTAACCTGCACGTCGTGTCGCGGACTGCGGCATTCGAACTGGATACGACCAATCTGGACATGAAGGCCATCGGCGAGCGACTCGGCGTAACGGCGCTTCTTGAAGGAAGCGTGCGCCGTGCGGGCGACAAGGTGCGCATCGTGGCTCAGCTGATCGATACCCGCAGCGGCTATCACATTTGGTCGCGCAGCTACGACCGAGAGATGGCAGAGCTGTTCGGCATTTACGATGAAATTTCTGCGGCGGTGGTTCACGAGTTACAGCTTACGATGGCGCCGGATGAGACTACCAGCCTGGGGCCGCCGACCACCGACATGCAGGCCTACGACTACTTTCTCCAGGCACGCAGCATGCTGCAAAGGTCAACGCGTGCGGAAACTTCCGCGAACGCGCAGCGGTTTTTTGCTCGTGCGGTCGAGCACGATCCCAAGTTCGCACTGGCTTGGGCCGGGCAGTGCCAAGCCTACCTTGACTGGCACGACTACCAACCGGAAGTGGAGAAGATCGACAAGGCTACCGAGAGTTGCCTCAAGGCCCTTGGACTGGATCCCGACTTGGTCGAGGTCCACTCGGCACTCGGGAAACTCTACTCGCAAACCAGCCAATACCGGGCAGCAGTAGCCGAATACGAAGCCGCTCTTGCAATCAATCCGCGCAGTGCCGAAGCCTGGCGTGGCCTGGGCGAGGCGCTTGCAGCGATAGGGCGTTACTCGGAGGCGGAAGATGCAATGAAACGCGCCATCGACCTCGATCCCGATGATTTGGCAAGCTACGTCGCTTTGGGAGGATTCTACTTCGCGCAAGGTCGCTACGAAGATGCTGCGGGCATCTACGGCCTGCTCGCCAGTAAACCGAGCGCCAGCGCCAGCGCTTTCAACGGCCAGGGTGCAGCATTCTACATGATGGGCGAGTTTGATCGGGCCGCCGAATCTTATCGAAAGGTCGTGGAAGCGGAACCATCGGCTGTAGCCTATTCGAATATCGGAGGCATGTACTTCTATAACGGACAGTTCGATGATGCCTGTATCATGTACCGCGAATCCATAACGCTGTCACCGGAAAACCCGGTCTGGTGGGGGAACCTTGCCGACTGCCTGAGGGAAACCAAAGACGGCAAGGAAGAAGCGTTGTCAGCTTACCGTACCGCTGCCGACCTTTCCGTCGCTCTGCTGTCGGCAAATCCGGAAGATGTCGAAATTCTAACCAACCTGGCACACTACCACGCCCGCCTGGGTGATGACGAACGAGCCAGTGAATACCTGGCGCAAGCCCTGCAGGCGGCTCCCACGGACGTCTATGCCCATTACTTTGCGGCTCTGGTTCACTTGGAAGCCGGTCGACAGCAACAAACGCTGGATGAACTGCGTCAAGCGGTGGAGCTTGGCTACCCTCGCGTTTTGCTGGCATCGGACCCGCAACTGATCGGGCTACGCGGGATTGCAAAATTCGAAAAATTGCTTATTGTTGAGAATGATGAAGAAGCATTGAACGACCTACCCCACTAAACGAGGAGGAAACAACATGGCCAGACACATTTATCTGACAGCCAATCCAAGTGGCAAGCCGGAAATGATCGAACCTTCCAAGAACAATTCGATTCTTTACTTCAAGAGCCAGGGTTGGACCGAGGGTGTTGCGGCTCCGGAATTTGAAATCGAGTTCGAGTCAGCTTTTGACGGCGCGTGGAACACGACGGGCGATGATTCAGATGATCCCGTAGGCAATTCCGGCAAGGGAGGGCGGACCTGGAAGTCCAAACCGTTCAACCAGCACCAGCGTGTCAAGATCAAACTGAAATCATCCGTTACCCACCCTGACGGCGGCTACAAGTACACCATCCGTATCGGAACCGAGGAACTTGATCCGCGGATCGTGCCAAAGTAGCTTTTTTTTCCGCGCTTGATAGGGCCGTCACTCTGGCGGCCCTTTTTTTTGCACCTGAGTTCCGCTCTTGGCGGTGATATCAACCGGTCAATGCAACACATTGGTTAAATCGTTCAGCTGGTGTTTCGAAGTTTAACGTTTCTCTTGGCCTTTCGTTCAGTCGCCTCGCAACTGCGTTCAATCGGTTCTGGTG
>JAHEEO010000107.1 GCA_024640665.1 Rhodospirillales bacterium
AAAGACTTGCACGGGCTCATGACAGACAGCCAGGAGTGGTGGCCTGCCGACTGGGGCCACTACGGCGGCCTCATGATCCGCATGGCCTGGCACGCCGCAGGCACGTATCGCATCGCCGATGGCCGCGGCGGCGCCGGCACGGGCAATCAGCGTTTTGCCCCGATCAATTCGTGGCCCGATAACGTCAGTCTCGACAAGGCCCGCCGGTTGCTCTGGCCGATCAAGAAGAAGTACGGAAACCGGATCAGCTGGGCGGATCTCATTATTCTGGCAGGCACGGTCGCTTACGAGTCCATGGGTCTGAAGAGCTTCGGTTTCGCTTTCGGTCGCGAGGACATCTGGCATCCGGAGAAGGACACCTACTGGGGTTCCGAAAAGGCATGGCTCGACGCAAACCGCTATGCGGGTGAGGACCGTGAAGCGCTGGAGAACCCCCTTGCCGCTGTTCAGATGGGCCTGATCTATGTCAATCCCGAAGGCGTCAATGGCGTTCCGGATCCGGCCAGAACGGCGCATGATGTCCGGGTGACCTTCGCACGCATGGCGATGAACGACGAGGAGACCGTCGCGCTGACTGCCGGCGGTCACACAGTTGGCAAGAGTCACGGGAACGGGGATGCGAGTCTGCTCGGTCCGGATCCGGAGGCGGCGGGTGTTGCAGAGCAGGGTCTGGGCTGGCGCAATCCCAAAGGCAAGGGATTTGGGCGCGATACAGTCACGAGCGGCATCGAAGGCGCATGGACGACGCATCCCACGCGCTGGGACAACGGCTACTTCCATATGCTCTTTAACCATCAGTGGGAATCAAAGAAGAGTCCCGCTGGCGCATGGCAATGGGAGCCCGTGGATATAAGGGAAGAAGACAAGCCTGTCGACGTCGAGGATCCGTCGATCCGTTACAACCCGATCATGACGGATGCCGACATGGCGATGATTAAGGATCCAATCTATCGAAGAATTTCCGAACGCTTCTACAAAGACCCGGACTATTTCTCTGAAGTTTTCGCGCGTGCGTGGTTCAAGCTGACGCATCGCGATATGGGTCCGAAGGCCCGCTACATTGGCCCAGATGTGCCTGAGGAAGACCTGATCTGGCAAGATCCGGTGCCCGCAGGCAAAGCCGACTACGATATTGAGGCCGTCAGAGCCCGAATCGCGGATAGCGGGCTGACGATTAGCGAAATGGTCACCACTGCCTGGGACAGTGCAAGAACCTTTCGCGGCTCGGACATGCGCGGTGGCGCGAACGGCGCGCGAATCCGTCTTGCGCCGCAGAAGGACTGGGAAGGCAACGAGCCGGCAAGGCTCACCCGGGTGCTCGGTATACTTGAGGGCATCGCCGCCGACTCAGGCGCAAGCGTGGCTGACGTCATCGTCCTTGCCGGCAACGTGGGTGTCGAGCAGGCGGCGCGGGCCGGTGGCTTCGAGATCACCGTGCCGTTCGCCCCAGGAAGAGGGGACGCGACCGATGCGATCACAGACGCCGCCTCCTTCGAGCCGCTCGAGCCCATTCATGACGGTTATCGCAACTGGCTCAAGCAGGACTATGTTGTCAGCGCGGAAGAATTGTTGCTCGATCGAACGCAGCTTATGGGGCTGACGGCTTCTGAGATGACGGTACTTGTCGGTGGCATGCGTGTCCTCGGCACTAATCATGGCGGTACTCGACATGGCGTGTTCACCGAACACGAAGGCGCCCTCACGAGTGATTTCTTCGTGAACCTGACCGACATGCGCAACGCTTGGACCCTTGCCGGGGACGGCCTCTACGAGATCCGTGATCGGAGTTCAGGCGAAATGAAGTGGACAGCTACACGTGTCGATCTTGTCTTCGGGTCCAATGCGGTGCTTCGCGGCTATGCCGAGTTCTACGCACAGGACGACAACCAAGAGAAGTTTGTTAGGGACTTCGTCGCAGCATGGTCCAAGGTCATGAATGCGGACCGGTTTGATAGGGTCTAACTTGGACAAAGGCAGCCATTTTGTTGCAGAAAATGAACGGATACTAACGATTCAAACCAGCTATTCCGCTTGCGCAAGAATTCAAGGTGAAATGCGCATGCACACCCGAAGAAGACGCTGATGAAAGCAGTCGTATATACGCGCTATGGGTCACCGGATGTTCTGGAAATCCGGCAGGTACCGAAACCGGAACCGCAAGCAAACGAGGTTTTGGTTCGAGTCCACGCAACGACGGTCAGCCGAACGGATTGCGGGATGCTTAGAGGTCATCCTGCCTTGTTCGTTCGCCTGACCATGGGACTCCTTCGACCAAAACGACCGGTGCTCGGAATGGATTTCGCCGGCACGATCGAGGCAGTCGGTTCGGGCGTTACGTCATTTAAGCTGGGTGAACGGGTCTTTGGCATGTCGCCAGAAAATTTCGGCGCCCATGCCGAGTACCTTTGCATGCCCGAGGAGGGGACTATTGCCGCAATGCCCTTGGGATTCGATTTCGATGAAGCCGTGATCTGCGAGGGGGCATGGTATGCAGACACGTATCTAAAAAACTTCGAGCTCTCGAGAGGCCAGAAAATACTCATCTACGGCGCTTCGGGTGCGATCGGCACGGCGGCGGTGCAGCTCGCGAAGTCATACGGAGCCGAGGTGACGGCAGTCGTCGCCACGCGGCACTTAGATCTCGTGAAGTCGCTCGGTGCAGACCGAGCAATTGATTACACCGCTGAGGATTTCACGAGAATCGACGAGACGTTCGATTGTGTACTCGATGCAGTTGGGAAAACGACGTTCTTTCGTTGCCGAAAGCTGCTGGGACCACGCGGCGTCTTTTCGGCCACAGACCTAGGGCCGTGGTGGCAAAATGTGCTCTTATCGAGCTGGTCGTCTATCACGCGCAGCAATCGAGTGGCTTTCCCAATGCCGAAGAGTAGCGGTGCGGTGATCGATTTTCTAAAAGCTCGCATGGAGGCTCGAGAGCTTCATGGCGTAGTCGATCGCCGATATCCCCTCGATTCGATCGCCGATGCTTATCGTTACGTCGAAACGGCTCAGAAGACCGGGATCGTCGTCATACAAGTTGCTCATACCGATGAACCATTCTTTGACGCTGATTAAAGTTGGGTTTGGAGTGAAAAGCGCACCTTGAGAATCTACTTGGTCGGCTTGGGCGCGAAATGCGCTGACGATCGAAATGGGTCTCGCACGAAAAGCGGAAAAGTCGAGTTCTTAAGCACTTATGGGATGGTCTCTATTTGGGTGTTAAGTGCCAGCGGTTGCGTTTTGATCGCCGTTTGTTCGAAGCCAGTTGCCGACCCTTGGCCACAAATCTCTTTGCGCTGCCAGGCTGACCATCAGCCCGAGATGTCCCGTCGGAAAGACTAAGTTGCTCGCCTCTCGGCTGCCGACGTGTTTTATCAGCGCAGCAGCCGATTCCGGTGGCACTAGTTGATCGCGCACTCCTGCAATGTTCAACACGGGGCAGGTGATGTGCGCGAGAGTCACCTGCTGATCCCCTACTTGCAGCCGATTGTCTGCGAACTGCGAGTTCCAATAGGCATCGCGCATCATTTCTCGAAAGACGCGTCCGGCTAGCGGAACATCGCTGTTCATCCAATTTTGAATGGCCGTCCGAAAGCGTGGCTCGGAATCCAAGTTCGATTGAACAAGCTCAGGTTCGCCCAGATCTTGCGCGAGGTAGAGCGGTAGGTTCAATCGTGTCGGCACCTGGGCGTTGAGTCCCGCGTGAATGAGCCAAGCGGGGACGTTGCCATACATTCCCGTCACGTACTCGACTGATCCCGGAACGAGTGCCGGGTGCATTTCGAAGGGAGACGCGAAAGGGACAAGGTGTTTAACGGTTGAGGGGTGCAGTGCAGTATAGATGACACAGAGAAGCCCACCGAAACAACAACCGATAAGCGATATCTTCTCGACATCCTCACGGCGTTGGACGTATGCCACCGCACGCGCGAGGTCTTCATTTACATAGGCATCAAATCCGCGCCCTGAGTCTGCTAATTCTGGCGGCAACCAGTCCGTCAGATAAACAGAGAAGCCCTGACGTAACAAACTTCGTACGACGCTGCGCGTCGGAACAAGATCGAGAATATAGGGTCGCTTGATCAGTGAGTAGACAAGCATAACGGGCGGCCCGGTTGAGCTGGCTACGGGCTGGTAATGGCGCAACCGTAATAAGCCGCCCTCGTGAACTATATCAAAAGGAGTGCACGTAGGCGGGTCATTCATCCAGACGTCCCGCGCCTTATTTGTGATCGTGTCAGAATTGGCATTCATAGCGCGAACTTTGGCGTTAACACAGCTTGTCTCATGCTGCATTTAAGCATGGCCGAGTTCCAACTTTAACTTTCCGCGGCATTACCGCCACAAAAATGAGGTTTGTTCGTTACAGGCGCTCGACAGTCAACGGATCGCTTTCTGATTTGAAGTATTTCTTCAGTGCCTGCCGAAATACGCCTTCTTCCGGTGCGGCATGGGCGAATAGGGTCATAGAAGATCGAAACTTCAGGTCATCCGGATGACCAAAAATTTGATGAATCGGCCTGTTTTCGATTTCGATTACGATTTGTGTGCAGTCTTTGAGCCTTGGTCCAAGCAGGGGATGAGCAACATAAGCGCGCGCCTCATCGAGCGATGAGATCGCATACTTCGCGGCCATGAAGCTATGCCCGAGACCCGCAACCTGCGGAAAGATGAACCACATCCAATGGCTGGATTTTTGTCCTTGTAGAAGTTCGGATCGCGCAGCTGCGTAAACCGAATCCTGTGCGTCGATAAATCGCTTTAGGTTGAACTGATCAGTCATTATTTAGGCGAATTGATTGTTCCTTTAATCGAAAAGCACGTCAAGCAGCACGTCATGGATAACCTGGGTAGAGATCTCTACCAGCAAGAGCTTCCCGGCGACTACGACATACTCAAAACCTCTTGTCAGAGGCGGCAGCGCAATTAGTACGTCTGCGGGCAGATACTGCTTGGCAATGCCCGGCGGGAGTGGCTTTCCACGTTGGAGGTTTTTCGCAATCCCGGGCGGTAATCCGCCGTTCCGGCCTCGGCCGCGCCCTCTTCCCGAGCTTCCATTGTCATAGTAGGCGCGGACGACCGCAGCCTGCTCTGCCCCGATTGACAGCGCAGTGGATGATCTGACTGGGACAGAAGCTCGCGTTGCTGGCGGTCTGGCGGAAGGATAGCTGCTGCAGCCGGCGCAAAAAACAGCGAGAGTGGCAATGAGCACGGTGGGCTTTCGCATGGGCTTTCCTCTGGATGGCGGTCGTGAATCTACTGCGAGCAGACAGCATATCGTTGGATAGCTTATTGAATCGAAGCCGCGATGGGATGTGATCTCAGTCACAGTTGTTTCCCGACAGCCGTTCGCCTAAATCTGTAGTTCGCCGTCGGCTACGCATTGCGCGAGCCGCAGCCCGTGTATTGGTACATGCCCGTAGGCGTAACTTCTCAAAGCTTCTTCGAGTTCAGTTGATAATGGTACAGCGAGGTTGAACTTCCCAAAGTTTGCGGACGATCGATTGACACCGACGACCACGTTTTGGCCTGCTTCGGTCCTGTGCACAATCGCAGCGCCAGAGGACATTCGCCCCGTATCCGCGGTGTGCGCCAGTCGAGTGTAGCCACCGTAGTCGATACTGAAGAGTTCTCCCTCTGACAACATGGGGATTCGTCTGGCTGTCCTGATATCCGCGTGGAATGCCAGGATCTTTATCGAGAGCCCGACGAGGTCTGCGATAACACTACCGTTGTTTGCGAATGGTAGAGCTGTTGTCGAATCCGGCAGTGGCTCAGCGGTCCTCAGAACGGCCCAATCCTGGTTTGGGGCTCCGGGGTTTTGCCAGAACTCCCCCATTTCTGTGTGAAGAAATGCGACTTCAACGATCACATTGCCGTTGGAATCATACTGCCGAAATGCGCAATCGCTCGCGGCATCGAATTGAACCTGCGGGCCCCGCCGGCCGGCGGCGTCGGTGAAGACGTGCGCGGCGGTCAATATTGTGCTGCGGCTGCCAACGACTGTACCGGTTCCCGCAGACCTGCGACGCGTGTTGTCGACAACCTTAGAGCAAACCACGTGCCCCAAGGCGCGAAGCAGTTCGGTGTCTTCCGCTTCAGGGGCACGGCGGTCATCCTCACCGATCACATCTGCGGTCGCAACGCTCGCCAGAATGATGGCGCTCAATAACGTGATCTGAAAGAAATTCAGTTTCATGAGCTTCGACATAGATGATGTGAGTTCATCAGGTAAGTTACCTGCCGCTACGATGACTGGATTAGATGATCTTCTTCACTTTCCGCTTCGATAAACACTCTCTGAATGCGGGGATCGATGGCTTTGGTTTTTTTATTGAGCGCCGTGACAGCGGCTTGCAGCTGCTCTGCCGAAAGTGCGTCGACGAAGTCGACCGATATCGTCGCCACGATAAAATCCGGACCCATGTGCAGGGTGGCGACTTCATTCACCGATGAAATCCGTTCGTCAGCATCTAGTAACTGCCGAATGCCCGCAACAATTTCCGGTTCAGCGCTCTCTCCGATGAGCAGGCTCTTGCTTTCCATGGCCAAAACGATGGCCGTCAGAATAAGTACGACCCCGATACCGATCGATGCGAGCGCATCGAATATCGGGTCGCCGGTAACCTGGTACAAGAAAATTCCGCTGACGGCGACCGCCAGACCGAGCATGGCCGCCGAATCTTCGAAGACGACGACAAACAAAGTCGGGTCTTTGCCTCGCCTGATTGCCTTCATGATGCTGAGGGCACCGCGGCTGCGGTTGAACTCGCGGAATGCAACCCACAACGCACCAGCCTCGAATACCAGGGCAAGGCCGAGCACGGCGTAGTTGATCAAAAAACCGCTGATCGGTTCGGGATGCAGCAGGTGTTGCCACCCTTCATAGATAGAAATCCCGCCGCCGAGCGCGAATATCAGCATCGCGACAACGAAACACCAAAAGTAGATTTCTTTACCGTGCCCAAACGGAAAGTCCGCACTCGCTGGCTGATTCGAGCGCTTGATGCCGTACAACAGCAAAAATTGATTGCCGGTATCGACCAACGAGTGGATACCCTCGCTCAGCATTGCGGAGCTCCCTGTGTAGGTTGCGGCAGCGAATTTCGTCACTGCGATAAGGGAGTTTCCAGCCAGGGCCGCGTAAATTGCCTTCTTTGACGATCCGGACATGCGCTACTGCTTTGGCAAAATGGATTTGACAACCCTAGTTTAATACACGTATTCATCTTTTCGATTTCTTGGCGGCATTCGCGGACGATCTCGCGGCTGTGAAATAGCGCAGCGTGAGCTTGAAGTCCCTGCACTTCGCCACAATATTCAATATATCGCTTCAGTGAGGCTGTGTTCATGAAACGGATTTTGCTTTTCGTCGCCACCAATGTGGCGGTTCTGGTTGTGCTTTCGGTCGTTATGCGTCTGCTTGGGATCGATTCGATCCTGAACGAAAGCGGGACGCAGCTCGATTTTCAGGCTCTGCTCGTGTTTTCCGCCGTGATCGGCTTTGCGGGCTCGTTCATTTCGCTCGCGATGTCGAAATGGATGGCAAAGCGCAGTACGGGTGCGCACGTCATCGAATCGCCGCGCAATGAGGCAGAGAGCTGGCTGTTGAATACGGTGCGCCGCCAGGCGCAGCAAGTCGGCATTCGCTGCCCCGAAGTCGCCATTTACCAATCACCCGACGTAAACGCGTTTGCTACTGGGGCGCGTCGCAACAACGCGCTTGTCGCCGTAAGCACAGGATTGTTGAACTCGATGGACCGTGATTCGGTCGAGGCCGTGCTTGGGCACGAACTCAGTCACGTTGCCAATGGCGACATGGTCACACTGACGTTGATCCAGGGTGTCGTCAACACGTTTGTGATTTTTCTTTCTCGCGTCGTCGGCTTCGTCGTCGACCGTGTGCTGTTCAAGACTGAGCGAGGCTACGGGCCCGGATTCTTCATCGCGAGCATCGTCGCACAAATATTACTCGGTGTTATCGCAAGCATGATTGTCATGTGGTTTTCGCGTCAACGCGAATTCCGCGCGGACGCGGGCGGGGCCACGCTTGCGGGCCGCACGAAGATGATCGCTGCATTGCAGAATCTGCAACGCGCGCACGAGCCGCACGATCTGCCCGAGTCGGTCGAGGCTTTTGGCATATCAGGTCGTCAGGGCAAGCTTGGCTGGAAGCGTCTCTTCATGTCGCATCCGCCGCTTGCGCAGCGCATCGCGGCGTTGCAGAGCCGCAGCACCTGACGGCGACTCGGCAAACCCAACTTCTGACTCTATCTATTGAAAGATCGATTACATGCCGGTGACTATTTCAATACTTCAGGAATGCAACCGAACGGCTGAATTTCCAGGTCAGTAGCCGCAAACTCACCGCTGCTTGGATTAAAGGGCGTAGTGAAAAAAAGTGGGTCTTCCTGCTCTATGATGACTCGGATGCTATTGGTTCTGGCGTTGAACCATATTCTTTCGGTGACCGTAAGCGCCTCCGAATGCAGCAAGCCTTTGACGCTTCCATCGGCTTGCTCAACGTATTGTCTCAATACGCCGGGTCTGAAATTCGCCGTTTCAACAACTAGAGTTTCACCTTCGAAATGGCCAATGGAATGTCCCAAGACGGTCCTTGCGCCGTTCGCAGGGTGCTCATTCATGTCCAGATGCACTTCTCTAACTACATCCATCCATTCATGGCGAAGAAAAATGCTGTCTGCTTCCCGATTGATGGACATGGGCGTGCCAGGGGCAAACCAAACTCGTCGAGGCGCCACAGGTTCGCAGCGATAAGTTGGGTCATCTTTGAGAGGATCATAGGCAAGTACTGCCTGCACGGCCGCTGGCGTCAAAGCCATTAAGCTATTGGGTGGGCTCGAACTTCTCCAGCCTGTAGGCGCTAATAACCAGGTGCCGTATATAGAATCTCTTTGAGCAACTTTAGGCTTACGAGTCCGTTTGGCACCGTTAACGTTTAGGACTCGGCCGTCAGCTAGGTGCACTTCACTGAAGAAGCACATATAAGGATCGCGACGATGCTGAACGCCATCAACTGCGAGCAGCGTGCCAACGGCCAGCATGTCCCGGGAAATGCCGTTCCTTTCGAGCTGCGTAACACCATGCGATTCACATCGGTACACATGACTTCGCCCGTCAGCGTCTTCTGCAAGAATGTGTAAGTACGCGTGGGGATTGCGCTGTTCAAACTCCACAACCTTGCCTTCAATAAAGACTGATTTGTTCGAGTCAAAGTGGGGGGCAAAACTGTGGTGCGCAGCGCTGAACGAAGGCAGAGCCAGCAACACAACGCCACGCAAACGCCAAAGGTGCGAAAAAAGCTGCATCAATAACCTCGACTTGCTAATCGGAGAGTTGAGTTGCGTGGAGCCTCTGTCTGGCAACCGAAGTAAATAGTACTCCAGCCAGATTAGCCTGTGTATGACTCAGCCAGAGCTCATAAATATACGTAAATGCCACAATAGCCATAGTGTTAACCGCCACACATAGTGAGGCGCTTGCACATGTGTTCGGCGTAAGAGAGAGATCCCATGGAATTCTTGAATTCAATCGAAAACAATACGCTTACATACTGGTTGCGAGAATCGCCGTCGGTTTTCGCTTATCCCACACTCATCGCCTTTCACACTTTCGCCATGGCGTTCCTGGTCGGAACGAGCACGGGAATCGCGCTGCGGATGCTTGGGTTCGCATCCAGCTTGCCGTTCTTATCACTACGGTCATTTTACCCGGTCATATGGGTGAGCGCTTGGGTCAGCATCATATCCGGCGTGCTGCTCGCAATTCTCGACGTGAGGACGCTACTGGTGATGCCGACCTTTTACATCAAGATGTTGGCGATTGTCGTCGCCATGCTCATATTACGCTGGCTTTACGCGAATGTGTTTAGCAACGATGCGCTTAACGATAACGGCCC
>JAHEEO010000108.1 GCA_024640665.1 Rhodospirillales bacterium
TGAAGTCGACATGAACCGAAACAAGCGTATCGTGGTGGCTTAAGCCGGCCGTTGCGTTCCAACAGATTCGGCTAACCGGCACACCACGCGATTGCAGTTGAGAGCCCGTTCCGCCGTCAATGAGCGCAATGTCACCCGCTAATAACGAAGCCTGCCAGCCGCTGTCCACGTTATTGGTTTGTCGTCGTCAAATGAGTCCGGTACTCCACAGCACGCATACGACAAGAAATGATGTGACGCCGCCGACGAGCGTTGCGCCACCATAGCCCAATAGCGCTTCATTTACCGGTAGTTTGCTGAGCGAAGTGCAGACCCAAAAATAACTGCTATTGACGTACTTGATAATCACCGATCCGCTTGCTCCCGCTAACATTGCGGCCTCCGGAGACAGGCCAAGGCTCCCAAGCATGGGCGCCATCAGCGACGCGGCAGTGATAACACCTACTGTAGTCGATCCAGTAATGAGGTTGCCGATAATGCCAATGACAAACGGCAGCAGGATGGCGGGTAAGCCATAGTTTGCGAACGTACCGCTGATGAATTCAACGGCGGGCGTGTTTTTGAGTATCTCGCTAAGGGAGCCGCCGAGACCGGTGACCACCAAAATCATTGCGGAGACACGCAGTGCATCTTCTATCCAGCGCGTTTTGCTGGCTTTGCGCTGTTCTGCGGTCCTTATATTCCGAAACGCGAGCCATACACCGACACTCAATGCGATTACAGGCCAGCCTAAATAGGCCAAGCTGGCGCGAATGATGTGATCGTCTGGCAAGAACAGGCGCGAAATGCTCTGTGCGGATATCAGCACGATGGGTACGACGATAGGCGCATAAGACGCCAGGGCATGCGGTCGTGTCGAGTCGTCGTCATCGTCAAGGAAGGCTGCGGCTGCAAATTCATCTGATGGCAATGTCATCAATCTGGGACCGACGATGTACTGCCCCCAGATCCAACTCGCAAGCGAGCCGAATAGGCATGCGATACTGCCGAAAATGATGGTCTTGCCAATATCCGCACCGACTAGCGCCGCAGCGGCCAATGGGCCCGGCGTGGGCGGCACGATGGCGTGAGTCAATTGCAGTGAGCCCACTAGACCAATCGACATCGTACTGATCGTTACGCCCATTAGTTTTGCGGCTGAATGAACCAGTGGATTGAGGATCACGTAGGCGACATCGGAAAAAATGGCGATGCCAAGCACGAAGCCCGTTAACGTCAGGGCAAGCGGCATGCGTTGACGGCCGACTACAGACACCATGGTGCGCGTAATGGTTTCGATTGCGCCGGTGTGTTTCAGCGCTTCCGCGATAATTGAACCCAAGACAATTACAACGCCAATGGAGCCGAGCGTGCTGCCAAAGCCGGTTTCAAATGCAGCTATGAAATTGTTCTGATCGACACCTGGTATGACGCCGAATAGCAGCAACGGCACAAGTAAGGCCAGAAAAACATGCCAGCGCCACTTAGCAATAAGAAACAGCAATATGGCGATGACGCCAAGGAACGCCACTAAAGCGAGCAGCGGGCTTGTTGCAACTGCAGTCGTTTGATCCATCGGTTTTCTATCTTGGCGGGAATGCTGTGTGACTAATGTGTCGCAGCAAGGTAGTCAATTGCAGCTTGCACGCCGCCGCGCTGGTAGGCAACGCCAGCGCGCGCCAAACCCATTTCTATGCCTACGAGCGTGCCGGCGAGCATGAGATCATTGAAGTATCCGAGGTGTCCTATGCGAAAAATCTTATCCGCAAGGCGTCCGAGCCCAGTACCAAGCGACATATCAAACGCTTCAAGTGTGACGCGACGAAAATGATCGGCGCTTGTGCCTTGCGGCATAACGACGGCAGTCAGCGTGTCGCTGTATGCTGATGGATCCAGGCAAACCAGTTCTAGGCCCCAGGCATCAACAGCAGCCCGCGTTGCATTGCCATGCCGCTTGTGCCGTAGAAAGACGTTTTCCAGGCCCTCCTCGTGCAACATGGCGATAGCTTCGTGCAGGCCATACAGTAGTGTCGTCGCGGGCGTGTACGGGAAATAGCCTTGCTTGTTGCTGGCTAATTGTTCGCCCCAGTGCCAGTAGCTGCGCGGCAATTTAGCCTGTTTTGAGGCCGCGAGCGCTTTATCGGAAATGCCGTTGAAGGCTAAACCCGGTGGCAACATTAGGCCCTTCTGCGAGCCGGCGATGGTTACATCGACGCGCCATTCGTCCATTCGAAAATCGATGGATGCTAGTGAAGAAATTGTGTCGACCATCAGCAAAGCGGGGTGATCTGCGCGGTCGATCGCAGCGCGCACCGCCGCAATGTCGGATACGCAGCCGGTCGAAGTCTCGTTGTGAACGATGCAAACGGCTTTGATTGAATGTGTTTGGTCTTCGCTTAGCCGTGATTCGATGACGTCGGCATCAGCGCCGTGGCGCCAATCACTGACGATTACTTCGGGATCCAAGCCTAACCGTTTGGCCATTTGCACCCATAGCGCGGCAAATTGCCCGGTTTCTACCATTAAAACCTTATCTCGGGGCGAAAGAGTGTTGCTCAACGCAGCCTCCCAGGCTCCGCTGCCGGACGATGGGTAAATGACAACATTTTGCTGGGTCTTGAAGATCGTTTTGATCTCGTCCAGCACCTTCAAGCCGAGCTCGCCGAACGCTGGGCCGCGATGGTCGATGACGGCATGGTCCATCGCTCTGAGTATGCGATCGGGCACATTCGTAGGGCCGGGTATTTGCAGAAAATGTCTGCCGCTTGCGTATTTCATGGCTTATCTCGGCAGAACAATAGGCATACCGATGAGCCGCGTGTGCAAGACATGCAGAAATGCCGCAAACATAATCAGGCCCAAAGCGATTGCGATGATATCGTTGTATGGATTCGACGGGAGGCTCGGTATTTTTCGAGGTTGACGCCGTTTCATGGAAATTCGATCTGCCACGGCCCAAACAAGAAAACCACCAAATAGAAGCACGTCCGCGACTGTTCCATTCGAGAGCAAATGAGCGAATGCCCATGTCTTGGTTGCAACGAGCATAGGGTGCTTCATCGCAGACTGAATCTTCCCTGGAAGATAAGCTGCGAATATCAGAGGAAACACAAACACCATTAAGACACTGCTGGCATAGTGAAGCCCAATCGGCGGCGTATAAAGAACCGTCGGATTCAGGCGCGCAAGCCCATAGCCATAAACGATCAGCATGAATCCGATGATCGCGAACAGCGAATATAGAGCTCGCCAGGCATGCCCCAGCCTGGCCGCCATTGCGTCGCGCCAAGTAATTGCAAATATGCTGACAGAATGAACGCCAAGAAAGATTGCGATTCCGAGAATTAGCCAGGTCATGGCTTCAGCCGTTCATAAGTTCGATGAGTGTCTCGATACTTGCCACCAAATCCCTTCATCTGAGAATCCCCCCCTGTGGCGGTCTTATGCCGCCGTCTCCGTGTCGCTATAGTAACAGGCGCCGCAGCGCTGCTTAGCTCTTATAATCCGAGTATGGCCCAAGAGACAATACAGTTAGCCGACCGTCTGCGCAGACATGTCGATGCCGAAGTTTTATTCGATGCCTTTTCCCGGGGGCGCTATTCGACAGACGCGTCGATTTATCAGATTGAGCCAATCGGGGTCGTCGTTCCGCGCACTAGCGAAGCAGCAGTGGCTGCGCTGGAGATTGCCAGTGACGAGGGCTTTCCGCTGCTGCCGCGTGGCGCTGGGACGTCCCAATGCGGGCAGACCGTTGGCGCAGCGCTCATTGTAGACAACAGCAAGTATCTCAACAGCATCCTCGATTTCGATCCAGTGGAGCAAACCATCTGGGTGGAACCTGGCGTTGTGCTGGATCAGCTGAATGCGTGGTTGAGGCCGCATGGTTTGTGGTTTCCGGTTGATGTATCCACCGGTGCGCAAGCCACCATTGGCGGCATGACGGCCAACAACAGTTGCGGCGCACGTTCAATTCGTTACGGCAATATGGTGCACAACGTGCTGGCGGCAGAGGTCTGGTTGACCAGTGGTGAAACAGTCGTACTCGGAGATACTCAGCACTGCGCCAGTTCGCGGGCGAGCGAGCTTGCCGATTTTGTCAGAAGCATCTACCGACGCGAGCGCGAGGAAATTGAGCGACGTGTGCCGAAAGTGCAACGGCGCGTGGCTGGCTATAATCTCGATATGGCATCGGACGGGCCATTCAATCTGGCCAGTATCGCGGTTGGATCCGAAGGTACGTTGGGTTACTTCACGCGAATAAAGCTGCAACTGGCCCCGTTGCCAACAGCGAAGGTGCTCGGAGTCGTCCACTTCCCGACTTTTTACGATGCGATGAATTTGACGCAGGACATCGTGAAGCTCGATCCAAGCGCGGTCGAGTTAGTCGACGCTACGATGATTGGCTTGGCGAGGGCCAATGCAGCTTTTCGACCGACTGTCGATATGGCGGTGCGAGGTAGGCCAAGCGCAGTCTTACTGGTCGAATTCGCCGGCGACGATCTCGAGGCGCAGAAGTCAAAACTCAAATTGCTCAATGAGCTGATGGCTGATCTGCGATTGCCTGATAGCGTCGTCGATCTGATTGAACCGCAACAACAGACCGCGCTCTGGAACGTCCGCAAGGCGGGTTTAAACATCATGATGTCGATGCAGGGTGACGGTAAGCCAGTGTCTTTCATCGAAGACTGCGCCGTGCCGCTCGCGCACTTGGCCGAATACACGTCGAGACTGACGAAGGTCTTTGAAAAACATGGTACCCAGGGCACTTGGTACGCACACGCTTCAGTCGGCTGTTTACATGTGAGGCCCATTCTCGATATGCGTTCGCAACGCGGCGCGCAACAGATGCGTGCCATCGCCGAGGAGGCTTGCGCCCTTGTTCGAGAATACAAAGGTTCTTACTCGGGTGAGCATGGCGACGGGCTGGTTCGCTCGGAGTGGATCCAGCCTATCTATGGTGACCGGCTGACATCGGCATTTGCCGAGATCAAACAACAATTTGATCCGCGCGGCCTGATGAATCCAGGGAAGATTGTTGCGCCGCCGAAGATGGATCAACGCGAGCTGTTTCGCTTTAAGCCGGAATACTCCTCGTTGCCAGTAAAGACGACATTGGATTGGTCGGGTCATGAGGTCGGCGACCATAACAAAGGCCGGGGTTTCGCTGCGGCCGTTGAAATGTGCAACAACAATGGGCACTGCCGAAAATTCGATGCTGGCACAATGTGTCCGTCTTATCGCGTTACGCGCAACGAGCAGGACCTCACGCGTGGCCGGGCTAATGCACTACGCTTGGCCATGTCCGGTCAACTCGGGCCTGAGGCACTCGTATCACCGCAAATGTATCAAACGATGTCTTTGTGCGTTTCGTGCAAGGGTTGCAAACGGGAATGCCCAACTGGCGTCGATATGGCGCGGATGAAGGTCGAGTTCTTACACCAATATCATCAGCACCAGCCCCGATCCCGGCGCGAAAGTCTGATTGCGCACTTGCCTCGTTATGCGGCATGGGCGAGTAGGTTTGCACCACTGCTGAACCTTCGCGATGCGATCCCCGGCGTGGCAAAGCTAACCGAAAAGTTGACAGGATTGTCCGCAAGACGGCGGCTTCCCAAGTGGCGCTGGAAGGTATTTCATGCCCGAGCACGAGCCATTGTCGGCATGCGAGCGAGCGACAATGAGCAACAGGATGCAGCGCTGAATGGTTCCGAGGTCGTGCTGTTGCCCGATACTTTCAATACTTATTTCGAATCAGAAAATCTGCGCTCGGCGATCGCTGTATTAAAGCGTGCTGGCTATCGTGTGCACGTTGCAAAGCCTGCTGACGGCGGCCGGCCTCTATGCTGCGGCCGCACTTATCTCGCCAGCGGCATGGTGGATGAAGCGCGCGCAGAAGCACGTCGCGTAGTAGATACGCTGGTCCCATTTACCCGTCGTGGCGTACCCGTGATAGGGCTCGAACCCTCCTGTTTGTTCGGGTTCAAAGACGAAGTTCCCAATATGCTGCCTGGCGAAAACAGTGCTGCATTGGCACGTTGTGTTCAGACATTTGCTGAATTCATCGCGTCCGAGCATAGCGCTGGGCGATGGCAACTTGCTTTTCACAGCTTGGACGCCACGCAAGCGCTTGTGCATGGGCATTGTCATGAAAAGGCCTTTGACGCATTTGACGATGTAGTTGCTGTGCTGCGGCTTGTGCCCGAGCTTGAAGTGCAGGTCATTGACTCGAGTTGTTGTGGAATGGCCGGTGCATTTGGCTATGCGTCCGAGCATTACGACACATCAATGCAAATGGCCGAGGCTGATTTGTTGCCGGCTGTCCGTCAGGCGGAGAGCGCTGCACTGTTGATTGCAGATGGCACCAGCTGCCGTCATCAGATTAAGGACGGCGCTGCGCGAGAAGCCTTGCACGTTGCGCGGGTGCTCGATATGGCCAGTTCAGCGATTTGAGTATTTTTCGCATGTAGCGCTATGATCGAGTCGGTTGCTGGCAATTTCGCTTCAGCTTTTCGGGGGAGTAAACGTTATGACGAGTCGGCGGGGTTTCTTGAGCGGCTTGGGCGTCGGCGCACTGGCTTGCGCAACGCACGGTACTGCCTGGCCACAAGGTGGCCGAAAACGTGTAACTGTTGCCGGTCAGCCCGTTACGATTATCGATATTCATGCGCACTGCATTTTTCCGGAGCTCGCGACGCTGGTTGCGGGCACCAACCTTGATGGCATCGGCTTTCCAGAGTTTGTCGCGCTCAGCCCACAGCGGCTTACGTCAATGGATCAGCGCGGAATAGACGTGCAAGCGCTCAGCGTCAATACTTTTTGGTGGTACGAAGGAGCCCGTGAGCTCGCCAGTGAGATTGTCGCTATACAGGACGCGCGTCTGCAGCAATGGTGTCAGCGGTATCCCGATCGTTTCGTCGCGCTGACGTCCCCGGCGCTGCAGTTTCCAGAGCTGGCTGCTGATCAGCTCGAATACGCGGTAAAGGAGTTAGGGCACCGCGGCGCGTCAATTGGCGGGCACGTGCACGGCGAGCCGCCAACAGCGGAATTCTATGACCCTTTTTGGGCGCGTGCCGAAGCGTTGGGTGTGCCGGTCTTCATGCATCCAAACAACGCGCAGAATATCGTTCGCGACGGTGGACTCGATGGACGCGGTGGTCTTGGCAACATCGTTGGCAACCCGCTCGAGACGACCGTGTTTTTAACGCACATGATTTTCGACGGTACGCTTGATCGATTCCCGGCACTGAAGATCTGTGCTGCCCACGGCGGTGGATATCTGGCTTCTTATATCGGGCGAAGCGACGTCGCCTGCACGATTCGTCGGGCGGAAGACTGCGCTAATCAGCGGCCTGTGCGAGACTATTTCAAGGATCAAATCTGGGTCGATTCGATGGTGTTTTCCGAGGAAGCTATTCGGCATCTGGTCGCCGAAATGAGTCCGAGTCAGGTAGTTTATGGTTCTGATATGCCTTATGACTGGCCGGATACGATCGACCTCATTGTCGAATCCACGCATCTTAATGATGCCGAGAAACGAGCCATCCTGGGCGGCAATCTCGCGACGCTGCTGCAGCTTTAATCGCGCGGAAAAAGCCTTTGTAAGATGTAGGCGGTGACGTCACGGATCTGGGTTTCACTGAGCATCCCGCCGAGTCCCGGCATCATGTTGCGGCCTTGCATCACCATCGTGGAGATTACGTCGGCATCGGTAATTTCTTGCAGTGTGGGGCCGCCGCCGTGGCCGCCGGTGCCTGCTTCGCCATGACAAAACGTACAGGTCGACGCATATACGGATTGCCCATTGCGAAGATCCGCGGATGCCTCGGCTACCGCTGTTGCAGTCGGTGCAGTTGCCGCTGCAGATTCTGACGATTCTGGTTCAGACGATTCAGGCGCTGGCTGCGCCGGTGGTGGGCCCGGCGGAGGCGGTGCGACGCCCGGTGCAACCTGCTCGAGCGAGCCGTCCAGTGCAAAAAGCCAAACGCTGTCGCCTTTGACCGAGCCGGCGAAGAGGTTGCCAGCTGACAAGGCTACGACATATTGCTTGCCCGCATGCTCAAAAACGCTTGCTGTTGAATTCATGCCAGCGCCGGTTTGAAACTCCCACAATCTCTGGCCGGTGCTCGAGTCGAGCGCCGTCAGTCGGCCATCTGTTCTGCCGACGAACAGCAGGCCGCCGCCGGTTGCCACGGAGCCGCTGTAACAGGCTTCTGGCCAATGCTGCTGCCACGCGATCGTGTTCGTATGCATATCCATCGCCGCAAAAATGCCCAGCGAGTGAAGGTGGGCGCCGCGAAAGCCACCGCCCAGAAATCCGGCTCCTGCAGGTGGCCGTTCGTCATCGATTTCGCCGGAGATATAGGCCCACAGGCGGTCGGTCGCGCAGACAAACATATAGCCGGTTTCTGGATCGAAGGAACTCGGCGGCCAAAGGGCGCCGCCCCCGCCGCCGGGCTTTATCGGCACTGGCTTGTCGCTCCAGAATGGCGTGAAGATGGCGCCGTTGTTTATGAGTTCCAGGCCTTCAGGTGCGATCGGAATTGACTGAGGAATAAATGCATCCCCGACCGGGTAAGGTTGCGTTGCAGCAGTCGCTTGCCGAGGTTCTTGCGGAACCGGGCGTTCTTCGATGCCGATGAGCGGTTCGCCTGTGATGCGGTCGAGAATGTATACCCAACCCGTCTTGCTGGCCTGGCCGAGCCCTTTGCGAATGCGTCCGTCGATTTCAATGTCGAACAATACGACTGGATTCGCCGAATCGTAGTCCCAGAGGTCATGGTGGACTTGTTGAAAGTGCCAGCGGTATTCGCCGGTCCTGGCATCAACGGCCACGATGGAGGCTGAAAACAGATTGTCTCCCGCGCGGAGTCGGCCGTTGTAGTCTGGGCCAGCATTGCCGGTCGAGAAATAGAGGAGATCGAGATCCGGATCAACGGCCGGTGTTTGCCAAACTGGTGCGCCGCCGTCCATCCAAAAATCATTGTCCTGAGGCCACGTTTCGTGACCTATTTCTCCAGGACCTGGGATCGTATAAAAGGTCCATTCGAGCGCTCCAGTCTCAGCGTCGTATGCCTTAACCCGGCCTCGAATGCCGCGTTCGCCGCCGGCGAAGCCGGTGATAACAAGACCGTCGTAATACAAAGGCGCGCTGGTAATTGTGTAGCCTTCTTGCCAGCGCTCTGCCTGAATCGACCAAGCAACTTCCCCGGAGTCGGCGTCTAGCGCAACTAATTTTCCATCGAGCTGGCCGGCATAGATTCGGCCATCGCCGTAGCCAACTCCGCGAGAAACCCAACCGCAGCACACGGCATTGTTCTCAGGCGTCAGGTTGGCTGCATAGTTCCATAAGATCTCGCCAGTCTCGATGCTAAGCGCGAATACGTCATTCGCGCCGGTCGATACGTAAATGACATCGCCGATAACGAGCGGCTGCGCTTCGCCGGAGTACTGCGGACCGATTCCGCTGCCATTGAGGTGCGTTCGCCATACGCCCTTCAGTTCGCTGACGTTGTTTTTATTGATCTGTGCCAAAGGCGAATAGCGGCGGTTGTATAGGTCGCCTCCGTTCGTCGGCCATTGCGTCGTGGGCGGATTGCTCCATGGGTGCGCGCGAGGGCTAGATTGGCGCGCTGTATTGTCGATCGTCACGCAAGCGCCTAGCAGTGCTGCGATCGCAATGCCGCAGAGCCAAGATACCGCAGTAGCGGGTTTGCCTTTACTAGCCAAGTTCATCGTTAGTCTTCCAAGTCTGATTGTCTGATTCTCTGATTCTCTGATTCTCGCAGGGGCGTGCAGTCTTATTCGGGCCGGCCTCACTCGTTGAGGGACTCGATAACGAACGACGCAACGTCGC
>JAHEEO010000287.1 GCA_024640665.1 Rhodospirillales bacterium
CGATACCGACGAGGCAGCGAGCCCCAATGAGCCAATAAATCGACTCGGCACGCCACGCAAAAGCGGCTCCAAGCGCAAAAATCGCACAACCCGTTACATAGATCAGCTTGCGGCCAATGATGTCTGATAGCCTTCCTACCGGGACCAATAGCGCGGCAATGGTTAAACTATTGCCGATAATGACCCACTGAGCGACGGTCAGATCAGCGCCGAACTCCAATGCAATAGTCGGTAACGCGACAATTGAAGCGCTGGTATCGAACACCGTTATGAAAACGCCGGTGGCACAGACCAAAAAGACTCGATATTTATGTTGCAAAGGGTAGGCCGTATGCTTGGTGCAGCGGAGGCGCAATAGTAGGCGTCAAATGGCCAATCGGCTAGATGCCTTTCGATTTAACGTCAGCGAGGAAAGCGTGGCAGTTAGAAAAGTTATTCGCATGGGGCACCCCATGCTTCGAGAAGTTGCGAGGCCTTTGAGTCAGAGCGATCTAAGCAGCGACTGGATAGGCAGACTCATTGAGGACATGACCGACACGCTCCATGATTACGGCGGCATAGGTCTTGCGGCGCCGCAAATCGCCGAGCCACTGCGGCTCGCAATTATCGAAATTGCCGGCGGTCCGACCCGATATGGCGAAATTCCCGCTGTTCCGCTGACTGTATTCATCAATCCGACAATCGAAATCGTAGACCCGGCAGCGCACGGGTATTGGGAAGGCTGCCTGTCAGTGCCCGGATTGCGGGGGTTCGTGCGCCGGCCGCAACACATCAAAGTGCGCTACCTTGACCTGAATGGCGACGAGTTTGAGCTAGAGCTGCAAGGTTTTCTTGCGACGGTTTTTCAGCACGAATTCGATCATTTGGACGGCCGACTCTATATAGATCGCTTGGAGGATTCTGCATTGCTCAGTTTTGAAGAGGAGTTTGTGCGCTACCTGGAACCCAAGGAAGTGCCTCTGGCCGCAGCAGCGGAGAAGGAGGAATGATGGACCCGTGCATTATCAGCGTCGCGATTACCGGGTCGGTTCCGACGCAGGCCGATAATCCCGCCGTACCGATAGTCGTTAGCGAGCAAATCGAATCGACTCACGCAGCATTCGACGCCGGTGCTGCGCTGGTTCATGTGCACGTGCGCAATGATGACGGTTCGACGAGCTCAGATCCTGAACGGTTTCTGCAATTCCTGGAGGGTGTTCGCCAGCATTGCCCAGATATGATCGTGCAGTTCTCCACGGGCGGGCGAAGCGGCAGCGGCAGTGAGCGCGGCGGCATGTTGGCGCATTCGCCCGACATGGCCTCGCTATCCACCGGGTCGGTCAACTTTGCGACGATGATTTATGAGAACCACCCGCAGCTTATCGATGAACTGGCTAGCCGGATGCTTGAGCGCGGTATCAAGCCGGAAATTGAAATATTCGATTTAGCGATGCTTTACAACGCGGCAGCGTTGGTAAAGAGAGGGCTGCTGAAAACGCCGCTGCATGTTCAGTTTGTACTCGGCATACCGGGCGCTCAGCCCGCCTTACGCGAAGTCTTGGAATTTGAGATCGAGCAATTGAACAAGCAGCTCCCGGGATCCACCTGGACTGCTGCCGGAATTGGGCGTCACCAACTCACTGTCAATGAGTGGGCCCTAGAGCTCGGTGGCCATTGTCGTACCGGCCTCGAGGACAACCTGCGTTTCGATCGATCGCGGCTGGCTGCAAGCAATGCCGAATTGGTCGCGCGAGTTGCGCAGATGGCTGTAGATTGCGGCCGTGGTGTGGCGACTCCGCAGGTGGCTCGGAAGCTATTGTCTTTGGCCTGAACTGAACTAATCAATCTGACGCAAACCCAGTGAAATAAAAAAGCGGGTTCCGGTTATGCCGGGACCCGCTTTTTGTTGCGCTCTAAATCCACGCAGATGCGCGAAAGATTGCTTTCTAGACTATTTAGCCTGTGCCCAAGTAGGGTATCAACCGGCCATACGCAAGTACGCCCGTCCACAGCAATAACGAAGTTCCCCCAATGAGCTTCGCGATGCCCGGAGTGTCTTCGCCGGGGCCGATGTTTACCAGCATATGCTCAACCTTCAGCTTGTAGTACAGGAAATTGATCCCGGCCAGAAACAGCAACACCATCTTAATCTGAAAAGAGATATTGACAGCGTAACGGTACGGGTCGCCGAATAAGAACATAATTCCGGTAAGTAAGTTGATTGCGAATCCGGCCAGCGCTAGTGGATAGAGCTTGTCGGTTGCCGCCACGGACGCAGCCTTTTCGAAACCGAGCAGCCGAAGGTCCATGATCATAAGTGCGCCGAAGAGCACACACATACCGAAAAAATGAAGGGTTTCAAGAATTGGCCAAGTCCATGCATAACCGACGGCCAACTCGTTAAGCGCAGTGCTTTGCATCCAGTCCATTATCGAGTTCATTGTTGCCTACTCCGCCGTTATAGATATGCAATGAGGCGGCCAGTGACGATCGCGCCGACCCAAAAAATAATTGACCCAATGGCCACTGCCTTGACTGATCCTGGTACGCCAGTCTCATGCCAAGTCGCGGCTTCACGGCCAATGACAGCCTGTTGTTGAGCAGCTGAAATTGCACCGATTAGCACGAGTGCAATCTTGACAAGGAAGGGTACGTTTGTGACATAGCTGGTTGCTTGAGCGGCAAACAATCCAATCCCTGACACAAAATTTATAAGGAAACCGATCCAGGCAACACCCAGGATGCGGCTCAAAGACTCATATGGAATATCTGGAAAGCGGCCTAGCAGTCGCAGATCCAACATGAGTACTGGTCCGACCATGACAGCTAGACCGATGGAATGTAATGCGATTGCGGCT
>JAHEEO010000288.1 GCA_024640665.1 Rhodospirillales bacterium
GGGCGTGACGATCAGATTTGGCAAAGTTGTGCCCAGAATCGGGTCATCTGCATTCGGCGGCTCCGTCGCCAACACGTCAATACCTGCGCCCGCTATTTCGCCCGTCTCTAGCGCCTTCACAAGCGCCGCGCCATCTACCAGCCCACCACGCGCGGTATTGATCAAAATAGCGTCACGCTTCATAACCGAGAAAGCCTCGGCGCCCAGCAGATGATGCGTGTGTTCGGTTAAAGGGCAGTGCAAAGTCAGCACGTCCGACTGTCTCAAGACCTGACCAAACGGCAAACGGCCTTGCGGTATGTCCGTCGCGCCTGGACGCGCCGAAATCAGCAAATTCATTCCCAGGCAACGTCCCAATTCAGCGACCGACTGACCCAATGATCCGTAACCGACGACGCCCAGATTGCAACCGGCAAGTTCGCGAATCGGGTAGTCAAACAGCGCAAAAGTGTTGCTGCGCTGCCACGCTCCGGAACTCACGAGTGCGTCATAGCGGTGCGTATGTTGGGTGAGACCGAGAATCAACCCAAATACATGCTGGACAACCGACGTATTGCAGTAATCCCGAGTATTAGCAACACCGACGCTCGCCGCCTGCGCAGCGCGGGAGTCAACATTGTCGGTGCCGGTTGCCGTCAGCACGATCAGCTTTACGCGCTTTGCAGCTTCAATGGCAGCACGGTCGATACGCGTCTTGTTGACTATAACGATTTCGCAATTGGCGATTCTTTGGGCGACATCTTGCTTGTCGGTCCATTCGTAATACTCGATATCGAGCAACTCTTCGATCGCCGACATGTCAACACCGGGTCCGACAGTCGCAGTATCCAAAAAAACGGCAGATGGCTTCTCAGGCATGATAGAAGGATACACCAGGTTTCGAAGTTATCTTAAGCTTAATGGCATGGCTGAAAATTTTTGGGAAACAAAGTCGCTGTCGCAAATGAATGAACCCGAATGGGAGTCATTGTGCGACGGCTGCGCGCAGTGTTGCCTGTGCAAAGTCGAGGATGCCGACACTGGCACAGTGCATTATACGGATGTTCATTGCCGCCACTTGAACGCTGCAACTGGCCGCTGCGGCGACTACGATCGGCGCACCACATTGGTACCCGACTGCGTCAAGCTCACCCCGGAAAATCTCCACGAACTGAGTTGGATGCCCGCTACGTGCGCATATCGATTGTTATATGAGAATAAGCCTCTGGCCGCATGGCATCCGTTGATTTCCGGCGATCCAAACTCCGTCCATGCAGCCGGCATATCGGTGCGCGGCCGCTGCGTGTCCGAGGCATTCGTACATGAAACGGATATTATCGAACGTATCGTGCACTGGCGCGATAAAAAATCGTGAGCAACGACTGAGCAACTCTTCGCTGCGCTGAATGTCGGCGCGCTGCTCAGCCCGCGTCTTGCATGGCGTGAGCGATGCCGTTTACGCTTGCCATTAGTGCATTCAATACCGCATCAGTACCGCAGCCTGCATCTCGCCAGCGTTTCAGCAAATGCACCTGCAAAAAACTCATTGGATCCACATAAGGGTTGCGCAACTTAATTGAGCGCGCCATTCTTTGAGAATACTCAAGCAAATGACTTTGTCCTGTAAGCGCCAGCACGGCTGCAACGCCCGCCTCGTATTCCTCACTAACTTGCTTAAAGAACACACTCAACTGGGCAGGTGCCAAGGCCGCATATTCTCTGGCAATCTCTAAGTCGGACTTGGCCAGCGCAATTTCCACATCGGCAACCAACAAATGCAACAGCGGCCAGTCTTTATACATTTGCTGAAGCGCATCCAAGCCATAAGTACTGATCGCGCCGAGAACGCCGGACCCAAAACCAAACCAGCCCGGTAGCGCACAGCGACTTTGCGTCCATGCTAGGCTCCAAGCCGCTTCGTGCACGCCGTCGACTGGACTTCGAATCGTCGACTGCGACGTCGTCCCGACCCGCAGCCGCTCAATGACATCGATGGGCGTCGCCGTGCGGAAATACTCGACGAAACCCGGTCTAGTCGTTAGTGCAGCAAAGCTGCGGGAGCTGTTTCTTGCGATGGACGCCATAATTTCGTGCCAGTGCTCGGGCGGCTCCGGCTGAGCGGTATCGCTACTGGCTTTCAACATCAATGCGCTGACGATCTGCTCGAAGCTGCGCATCGCAATACCGCGCAAGCCATAACGCGAATTGATCGTCTCGCCTTGTTCGGTCATGCGCAAATGTTGATTACGCGTCACGTTGGGCAACGAAGCGAGCGCCTCATGCACGGGCCCACCGGTGCGGCTCAACGGGCCGCCGGGACCATGAAAGATCACCATGTCCACGCCGAATTTGGCGAGTGTTGCGGCTAATCCCCGATAAGCTTTGTCTAGATTCCAGCGCGCCGAAACGGCATCGCCATCATGGGTGCCGCTGGCATAGCCCAACATTAAGAACTGACGATTTCCTCGAACCGCGAGATGCGCGCGATAAAAGTCATCGGCCAACAGACGTTCCATTACTTCAGAAGCGTTTTCTAAATCTTCAGCGGTCTCAAAAAGCGGCGCTACATCTAACGGGACATCACCCACTTTGGGTCCCAAGTGTCCCCATTTCGCAAGCAACAATACCGAGAGTAAATCGTCAGCATCCTGCGCAGCGCTAACGATATAAATCCCGATACTCAGAGCACCGTACCGTCTGCGACTATGCGCAATCGTTTGAAACACCGACAATGTGCGGCGCGCCTCCGAACTCAGGCTTCCCAGCGGCGACTCGCGTCGATCGATGGCTTCTTTTATGCGTTCACTGCGTTGGGCGCTAGGCATAGCTGACCAACCATCTTCCCCAAGCG
>JAHEEO010000109.1 GCA_024640665.1 Rhodospirillales bacterium
ATCGGTAGCACCTAAGCTGCGCTGCAGCCGGGACGTCTCTTCCGCCACGGAATCCAACATGCTCTGCTTCTGCCGCAAGCGATCAAGTCGCTGTTGCGCCGTACCCGGGTCGCCGAACATACGTTCGAATGTGACTTGCGGGTTGATACCAACCGGCAGTGGGCTTGTATCGTCGCGCCACGCCAGCGTATTAAAGAAGACACACGGAAAACCGTCGCAAGCACCGGCTGCGGTACCCATATCCTCCGTGCCCAACTCAAGCGAACGCAATGGAGTATCTTCAGCAACCACATCAGCGATGAACTGATCAACCGTTTTCTTTGAAGCAATAGTGCCGTAGTCACCCGCTTCAGCAACAGGTCCTGTACCATTCAAAAATGCAGCGCTCGCACCCATATGCACCGAGCCATCAGGCGCCTTCATTCGGCTAATGGTCGTCAAATGATCACGCAGCGGTTCAAGGGGCTTCATGATCGGCTGAAAGGCAAAGTCCTTGCCCGTGGCTTGCGGATGCCACAGCTGCGGATAGACGCCGTTCGGCATGTATACCGCGCCAAACCGCATTGGCCTTCTGCTTGCCGCACTGGTCTGTGCGAGTGCAGGCACCATCGCGTCCAACATAGGCAAAGCCACCATTGTGCCGAGTGCGCCCCTGAGGAACGTACGGCGATGTAAGTGCTTCTTAGTAATAATCATGAACTACTCCATTGTTTGCGCGATGGTCCCCAATGCGCCTGTATCGGCGGGTTTGGTTCGCATCTGAAACGGTAAGCTATCAACAACACCCAAAATTATAGACGTCAACTTATAATTTGCTTCGGCGGCGTTTCTCAGAATGCCGCGCACAACTGGCATATCAGCAGGCTCCAACCCTCGACCCAGAGCATAAATCAGCAATTTCTCGGTCACCGCTCCAGCAAACACTTCTGGTCGCGACAACATGGCGGCACGCAACTGCACAGGCCCGTCTACCGGCGTGCCGTCCGCCAAAATTCCGGCAGAATCAATGAGCAGTCCCTCACGCGTTGTTTCTCGCCACTGACCTACCGCATTGAATTTCTCCAAGGCGAAACCCAGTGGATCCAAGTTGCGGTGACAAGCATTGCATTCAGGGCTGGCCCGGTGACGCTCCAGTTGCTCCCGAACAGTCGATGGCCTTCCCACAGGTGCGCTTTCTTCCAATGCCGGCACGACTGCCGGCGGCGCTTTTGGTGGGTTATTCAAGAAATTCGAAACCAAGTACTTGCCCCGAATGATGGGCGAAGTTCGACTGGATGCGGAAGTCAGTGCCAACACGCTACCGTGGCCCAACAATCCCCAACGATTCTCGTCTTCCAATTCGACCTTTCTGAATCGCGAACCGTAAACACCATCGATTCCGTAGTGCCGAGCAAGCCGCTCATTTACAAATGAGTAATTTGCAGTCAGCAACTCGAGCACACTCTTGTCTTCGGTCAAGACTGAAGAAAACAACATCTCTGTTTCGCGACGGAAGGCCTTGCGCAGATTGTCATCAAAATCTGGAAACAGCAGGAGATCCGGAATGACGCGTTGCTCCAAGTTGCGAAGCTGCAACCACTGGCCAGTAAAGTTTTCCACCAACGCCTGCGACCGCTGATCAGCTATCATGCGGCGTACCTGAGCTTCAAGCACCGGAGGCTCGCGCAGGCGTCCATCGACTGCAAGATTGAGCAGCTCGTCATCTGGGATGCTCGACCACAGAAAAAACGATAACCGGGACGCGAGTTCCGTGTCGGTAATTGCGTGCGTCGCCCCTGCGGGAAGATCAGCAGAATCCTGTTCCGTTCGAAACAAGAACGAGGGACTGACCAACATACGCGCCAGCCCCGCGCCAATACTTTGATCAAAGTTTCGTCCGTCTGACCTCGCATCACTAAAGAACTTCATTGGTGCTGCGGTATCGTCGTTGTTTACACCCCTTCGAAATGCGCGCCGTGCAAGCGTCGAGAAAATCTCTTCCGCACATGCGGGCTCTTCCGCGGCAGATGCTGGCTGACAGACAAAGACGCGTTCGCGACTCGGCGTGTTGCTGATACCCGTAGCGTTGTAGGGGCCTTCAATACCCGCCGTCTCGAGACGCGGCAGTCCAGCGGGATTATGCGCCTCTTGAGTAGCTCTCAATGCAGGCTGCCATACGTTCTGCTCTTGGGTGGGCTTAGCAACCCATGTAAAGGCGACGTTATGCGGTCCCGCAGTAACAGCAACAGGCGGCGAAGTCATGCGCTGATCGATTTCAATACGCGAACTCAAAATATCTTCACCACTCACGGCGTGATCTTGCTCTCCGCCAACCATCGCCGAGTGAATCTTCTCGCCGTCGAGCAGCACGATAAACTCATGCGGAATCTCTTGGCCTTCGACGCCAACGTAGCCTTCGGCAACTGTTCGCAACAATCGACCTGAAAACACGTACTGCGCATCGGCTGGAAAATAGTGCTGCACCTGCACGCCACCACGGGTTCCTAGCGGGAGGCCTTCCATATGCCGGTCTTGCGTCACTTCGACGCCAATTTTGTAGGAAGCAGCCTGTGGCGCAGCTTCAGTATCACCCACGGCAAGTGCACTGACACGCAGCGCAGCCGTTAGATACCGCTCCAGAAGCAAAGGTGAAGTATTCAGGGCAGTCGCGATGTTATCGAAACCGAAGTCGCCACCGTCGCTCGGCAACAACTCAACGACATCTATCTCGACATCCAAAAGATCGCGAATCGCGTTTGCATACTCCACTCGATTCATACGATGCACAGCATGTGAACTTGCAATTGGCTGCGCTGCGGCTGCTGCGTCCAACGCGGATTCCAGCGCAGTCAAAAACGCTGCACGAGCGGCAGGTTCAGGCTGCGCCTCGCCCTGTGGCGGCATCATGCCTACGCGAAGTTTACGGATTGCTGCTTCCCACACTTCCGCGTCAGCATGCACGCCATTGGGTGACAACCCCTCAAATGAAATGTCACCGGTAAATTCAGCGTCGTTGTGGCAGTCGATGCAATAGCGATCAACCAGAGCCCACTGCTGTTCCAACGCTTGAGTGGGCGAACTCTCGTTGCTCATCCAAACAAATGCTCCCGCACCTGCCGCAACAACGCCCGCTGCTACTGCATAGGCTGCCGCCTTCATTGGGCACCACTGCTATCAGTCTGAGCCGGCTGCACGCCGGCCGTTTCGATCAGCTCTCGCATCAACTCGGCAACCTCTTCCGGTGATGCCTCTCCGCGATCGGCTCTTGGCCCAAATGGACCGCTGTCTTCCTCGACCAACGGATTTTCTGCGAGAAATAACGCAGTCAACCCATCCTTGTTTTGAATGTCTAACGTTGCGCCGCCTTCGGCCAGAACTCGCATTACATCGGTTTTGCGCGCACGGACCGCGTCATGCAATAAAGTTTCGCCGTCTGGCGTCAATACATCCGGATTGGCGCCTGCAGCGAGCAGAACTGCTAAAGCGTCGGCCGGATCGCGATTGGAAGGCTCGCGAAACGGCGGTGGGCCTTCGCGAGAATAGCCCGGACCGGCCGAGAGAGGCACGCCCTTGCCGCCGTTCATTGCGACTAACACAGGCGCTTTGCCGACGTTTGCATTTGCACGCATTGCTGTACTTTCCACGCGTGCAGGCATCCACTCGACGTCAGCACCATGGGCAATGAGCAGTTCGAGCGCCGCTACATCGGCTGCCATTGCCGCCCGATAAAATGGTGAGGCATTGGCAAAGCTGTCGCAGCACATCGTAGCTGAGTGCATTTGACCGACGAAACCCTTGTTCGGATCAGCGCCGTTTTTGAGTAGCAGCTCGATCAAATCAAGTGCTGTACGTTCGTTATCATGATTGGCACGCAATCGAGAGCCATCTCGAGCATACCAATCGGTTGTTGCATCACGCATCTCTACTGCGTGATACAAAGAACCGTCATTCGGATCAGCGCCGAGTTCGAGCAGCGTAGCGGCCAGATCAAATCGATCATTTACGATCGTTATCATCATGGCCGTCGCCCCATCGCCATTCCGCATTGCGAGGTCGGCACCGGCGGCAACCAAACGGCGCAAGACCGCTTCATCGCCATTGCGCGCGGCCCACATGACGGCCGTGAATCCACCAGACGGAAAATCGGCATTTTTGCGTTCGGTTAGCGAACTGATACGTGCTTGTGCGTTTGGATCGGCACCGGACGCAAGCAGCAAGTCGACAACGTCCAGATGCCCCTCCGCGGCAGCCCACATCAAGGCGGTCTGCTGCTGATAGCCGTCGGTTGCATTCGGATCAGCACCACGCTTTAGCAGGGCGTCCACGGCCGCGACGCGGCCTGTTTGCGCGGCTGCCATCAGTGGCGTGACGCCGTCCGGATGGGCCAAACTTGGGTCTGCGCCGCCTTCGAGCAACAACTCGATCAGTTTGGCGTCGCCAGTGCTGCTGGCCTGGAGCAACGGGGTGATGCCGAAATTATTAGGCGTATCCACTTCGGCGCCCGCATCGATCAATATCGCGGCCATTTCCGGGAATGAATGATAGGCAGCCCACAACAGTGCAGTTGACCCGTCGCTTGCCGCTGCTTTGACATCGGCACCCTCGCTGATCAGCGCTCGCACGGCATCGATATCGGCGGCATTCGCCGCTTGGGCGACGGGACTTTCTGCCGCAAACGACGGTATTGAATAGCCAATCAACAATGCGGCGGCAAGATTGGCTGCGATTAGCAGCTTGAATCTGCATAAATGGCTGGCACTGGACTCGGACTCAGACACGCCCAGCATGTTCACTGCTCGCATTCGCTCTCTCCCCTTCGATACGAATGGATATATCGGTCGCTGTTGCAAACGTTATTGAAGCGCGAAACGAAACATTGTTGCGCGATTAACGCCTACACGCTATGCAGCATAACCTTTTTCGCCCTCAATTTCTCCGTATTTGCACACAATTGGGGCACATTTTGAGTTAAGCAGGCCGCCGGCGAGAGCATTGAGTGACATGGCCCCCATTGCTGAATATCGCCCGGCGAAATCGGTATGATGCTGCGGCTCGCGCCACATTCACTACCAGCGCTTGAACACTGACGGCCCACTGCTGTCAAAAGGAAATGACTTTGCAAATTCGCACCGGCTTGGGCCTGATCGCTGTAAGCCTGCTACTCAATTTCTTGCTGAGCTTTCACAATATCTGGCCGACGCTTTGGATTACCACTCGATGGGAGGTCTCTGCAGAGATCGCCGGCCTGTTATTCTTGCTGGCTTGGCATCGGCGGGCAGGCACTCCCCTATCAAGCAAAGCCACGGCGGCCTATGCCTGCATCGTATTTGTCATGGTGATTGGCCGTTACCTGGAAGTCACTGCACCGGCGCTGTTCGGCCGAGCGGTAAACCTTTACTGGGACGCGCAATACTTGCCTGCGGTTGCTGCGATGCTGGCCGAATCCACTGGGGCCATCGCCGTGGCAGCAATCACGATGGCAGCATTCGTACTACTCGCGTTGGTGTATTCACTGCTATATGTGGCGATTGGATTCGCCGCAACGCAACTCGCGACATATCGAACGCGCCAGCTCGTGCAACGCATTTCGGCCTGCGTAGTCGCACTGTACTTTCTAGGCTATTACACCCCGTTGCCTACGTTAAAGTGGTTTTCCATTCCCGTAAGCCAAACTTACTTGCGTCAGGCTGCGTTTGTCGTCGAGGCGCTCAGCGGTCCGCAGGCGCTGGCCGCACTGCCCGATACGTCACCGATCAGCGAAATCCAGCTCAACAACGTGGAAAACGCGGATGTGTTGATTTCGTTTATCGAGTCCTATGGCGCAGTGGCGTTTGATGAACCTTCAATATCATTGCCACTGGAAGTATTCCGCCAGGAATTCGCGGCTGCGGTAAAACTGTCCAATCGGCAAGTCGTTTCTGCCTTTATCGAAGCGCCCACGTTTGGCGGCGGGTCGTGGCTTTCTCACGTCAGTTTAATGACGGGACTCAAAATAACAGACCCCGCGAGTTATGACGCGTTATTGACGCAGACTCGACAAACCCTGCCTAAGCTCTATCGAGACGCCGGCTACCGTGCGGTCGCTTTGATGCCGGGCTTACGGAATGAATGGCCCGAAGGCTCATTCTATGGATTCGATGACATATATGGCGCCGTTGCGCTCAACTATGCTGGACCAGAATTTGGATGGTGGCGCATTCCCGACCAATTCTCGATAGCGAAGCTGCACGACCTGGAGCTCGCAAAGCCCGACCGGGCGCCTGCCTTCGTGTTCTATCCAACCATTAGCACGCATATGCCGTTTCGGCCGACGCCACCGTATCAATCCGATTGGGATCGCGTAACCAGCGAAGACCCATACAGCCCCGCAGAATTAGGCCACAGCCTCACGCAAGCGTCGCAATTGACAAACCTGCGACCCGCTTATACCGACGCGCTGGCGTACACATACCAATATTGGACCGGCTACTTATCGCAGCATGCTGAAGACAATCTCTTGCTTGTGTTGGTTGGCGATCACCAACCTCCCGCCAGCGTCGCCGGCGAAGGCGTCCGGTGGGACGTGCCAGTTCATGTCATTTCAAACGACAAAACCCGGATAGACCAACTCATTGCACGAGGCTTTCAGCCCGGCATTACTCCGCTTCCAGCACCCATTGCACAGATGCACGAACTCGGCCCGTTACTGCTGCGACAACAACATCGCTAGGTCTGGCGCGCGTTGGAAACGCTTTCTTTGAGCTGTGTCGCCACGTGAACAAATCGTCTTCCAGGTAGCGCGCTGAGCACTGACAGCGAAACTGCAGCGATATGCGGCAACGCAAAAATCACTAATAGCGCGCACCAAGTGTTGCGATCAACGCCGTAGGGCGCATTCAAGTATGTTGCTGCTGCACAAATCAGCAGCGTGAGGGCAAGGAACGCCTCGCTCGCAACGGCTGCAAGCGCACCCAGCAAGTTGTCTTTATTTGCCAGCTTTGGTGTCCGCACAAAACGAGCATGACTGCCAACCACTCCCGCAAGCACGGCGCGCCCCGTCACAAAGACTAATGACAAACCTGAAACAATAGCCGCCAAAGTTTCAAATACGCTTGCACGCACTTCGCCTACATATAGGCTCGCCATCTTTATCAGCTTGAAAAAGAACAACGCCAACACAAAACTCGAAAACATAGCGACTGGCGGCAAAAATTCCTGCGGCCGAAAGTACATCAGCGCAGACCAGCCAATCGCAATAAGGTTGAAAATCAAATTCAGGCCATCACCAAGCCAAGCAGCCCACCCGGTTAAAAAATGGAACCGCTGCCCGAGGGTCAACGCTGAAGCTTCCAACCCGAGCAGCTTCTTGCCATGCTGCCTGAGAATCTGCGTGGCGCCGAGCGCCCAACGATAACGCTGAGACCGGTAGTCTCTGAATCTATCTGGTGTCAGCCCTTGCCCAAAACTTTCGGCCACATAGACTGAATCGTAACCATGCTCCAACATTCTGAGCCCGAGTTCAGCATCTTCGGTAATAGTCCATTCCGCCCAAGCGCCCACTTCACGCAATGCGCTTGCACGAATCAAAGTCATGGTGCCATGCTGAATAATGGCGTTGCGTTCGTTACGCGTCACCATACCGAGACTAAAAAACCCACGATATTCAGCCTCGCAGAAACGTTTGAATATCTGCGAGTGATGGTCACGGTAGTCTTGCGGCGCTTGTACCAACGCCGTTTTTGCGCCGCCAAAATGGGGCACGAGACGTTTGAGCCAATCAGGTTTCACACAATAATCGCTGTCAATGACCGCAATAATGTCAGTATCGTGTGCAGTTCGTGACAAAGCATAGTTAAGTGCGCCCGCTTTGAAACCCGACAGCGGAGCAACATGAAAGAATCGAAACTGATCGCCTAGCCGTTTGCAGCATGCCTGCACGGGCCGCCACATAGTCTCGTCACGAGTGTTGTTATCTATAACAAGCACTTCAAAATTCGGGTAGTCGAGTTGGGCGAGCGCCTCGAGCGTCGCAGCCACCATGGCAGGCGGCTCTTCATAAGTTGGAACGTGAATCGACACTTTCGGCCAGTTCTGACGAGCGGCATTGCTTGGAGTTGAAACAGCTCGCAGTCGCGGTGCATAGCGTGCTTCTGCCCACTCGTGAACCTCGACAAAGATAAGCAGGATCATTGCCAGAATTCCGGACAGCAACACAATCGCCGCTAACACACTGCCGAATGTCCAGTACTGATCGAGATAGTCGTTCATACTCCAGACGACGGCGTTTGCCACAATCAAACTCGCACTCGCTAACAGCGCAGTTCCCGCTTTGCGCATGCTGTGCGCACCCGCTGTAAGACCGAAGAAAACCAGCGTTGCCAGGCTTGCTGCTATAAGGGCGAGCCAGCGTGCATTGGGAAACGCCACCAAGTCTTCTGCCAATGCATATTTTGCCTGGCGACGCCCGTCGAACAATCCCCAATATGCACCGACCTCACCTTCATCGATGCGTTTCCAAGGCTGGTCGAACGCTTCCATCAGATAGTAGTCGTAGCCGAATTCCTCTGCGCTCGACAGAAAGCGCCGTAAGAAAATCTCCGCGTCCTTTCGCGAGGCTCCGGCAACATTGCGCATACGCCCGTTGCTCGGCCATCCAACTTCGCCAATCAAAATAGGAGTATCCGTCAATACTGATTCGAGCTGCTCCATTCGAGCATCAACGAGCCTTACGGCTGCAGCAACTGGCACGCCCTCCCAATACGGCAAATGATGCACTGCGGCAAAGTCGACAAATTCTGCGAGTTCGGGATTCGCTAGCCATATGTGCCACGGTTCGGCAGTGCCTACGGGGACGCTGAGTTCGTCGCGAAGCATGGTCAGATACGCCGCCAGCTCTGCAACTGTCAGCGCTTCGGTCAACAACGTTTCATTGCCAACGATGACACGCTGAATATTCGAGTTGTTGGCAACGGCCCTTTTCAATTGCGCGATACGCGCCTGATTGGCCGTGCGATCGCCATCGAGCCAAATGCCTGCCGTGACAAACAGACCAAGCGTTGCTGCAATGCGCGGAATTTCAGCCAGCGTTCCGTCCAGCGAATAAGTACGAATGGCAGTGCTGTGTTCAGCAATGATGGCCAAGTCAGCCGCAATCTCGGCTTCGGTTGGAAATTGCTGCGCTTGCGGCGACTTCCCCGGCTGCATGGGCGAATACGCGAATCCGCGGATTGCACCACGCCATGTGGGCTCATCGAGGGGTTGATTCGCTGCTTCCCATGTCATGAAGGTCGCAGCAAAGATCACCACAATAAAGGCAAGTTTTTCGATCGTCATCTTCTGATGGAAACGATGCTGCTGCGCCTGTCCAATGCTGCTCGCTTATCGAATGCTGCGGCGCTTATCGATGGCGCCGTGCTGCACGGCAGAAACCTGGCAGCACGGCGCCACTAATCGCTCAAGAAACCTTAAGCCAGCGCTACTCGTCAGTGGGCTCGAGCCGCAATATTTCGCTGGGTTGTCCATAGATGTTATCGATGGCGAGATACACCAGACCGTCGGGCCCGGTTCGCACATCGCGGACACGATACTGGCCAACCAACAGAGGCTCGCGGCCAATTAAGGTCTCCCCCGCCAGCGAGATTCGGACGATGCGCTGATAGTTGCCGGACATGCCGCCAATAAATGCATTACCCTGCCAATTCGGAAACTCGTCGCCCTGGTAAAAAGTCAGGCCCGACGTACCAATCGATGGCACCCAAAAGGCAACCGGTTGCTCCATGCCTTCGCG
>JAHEEO010000110.1 GCA_024640665.1 Rhodospirillales bacterium
GGGGCATCGCACTGTCATCACAATCTGTTCATTTTGAAAGTCCCCGAGAAGACCGGCTTCCATCATGTTGCATTCGAGTTGAGTACCATTCACGAACTGTTCGGCGGCGGTCTAAACATGACCAAAAACGGCTGGCAGACCGCACTCGGCCCAGGCCGCCATCCTATCTCGTCCTGTTATTTCTGGTACTTCAAATGCCCGTCCGGCGGCGCAGCCGAGTATGACTTCGACTCTGATGTTGTGGACGAGAACTGGATTCCCGGCGAACACGAACAAACGCCAGAAAAATTCGCCGAATGGTGTCTCGCCGAAGGCATGCAAGATTCACTGTTGTACCGGGGAGTTCAAGGCAGCAAAACGGCTGCCAAGTGACTATAACTGCTGCCATACTCGATTTCTGTGTTCTAACGCTGGTCAGTCTCCAGCGCCTTCAGTCTCGGCAATACCGGACGGTACCGATGCGAGAGAAGCTTGCACGCCCATTCTCAGCAATGCGGTATCGCTCGGGCCCTGGAAGATTGAAAACCCCGGCCGGTTCATCCACGCTTGCGGCCCACCAAGCCAGATATTTTCAGCCTGTGCGGCCGCAACAATTCTCTGGACCAAACCTTCGTATTCAGTCGATCCCTGCCTAAACCCGGAGAAGCTGCCAAGATCCGTACTGGCGGCGAACAGCCCATCCACCCCAGGTGCTGCAGCGACTGCGCGGGCAACGTCCACGCCCAAGGGCGACTCTTTATACCAATTCACCTCACTTCGTCATAACTGCTCTGGCCGGCACAGCATTAGTGACTGTTGAGTCTAATCCTCACCCAGCAATGTGAACCAGCTCACATGACATCGATGCAGCTGTAAGGTACAAAGTAAAGTATGTACAAGGAGGTGTGCCATGCGATTTCTATTGCTCACACTATTGCTATCCGGCAGCGCAGTTGCACAAACTGCTGCGATGTATCGAACCGTGTCGACGGATGGGACTGTCACCTTCAGCGATTTGCCGCTGTCAGACGACTCAGAAATGATTACCGTGCTGGTGCGATCTGGGGCAACGACTTCGAATTCCAGTCAGCCCGCCGGGCGAGCTGCTGAAGAACAAGCAGTAGTTGACGCAGCTGCTGCAGAACAAGCTGCCGCAAATTGCGCTGCTGCTCGAGACAGCCTGCAAAGCCTCGCCGCGTCAAACCGGCTTTACCGCGTGCTGCCCAGTGGCGAAAGACAGTTTCTTTCCAACGAGGAAATCACCGCAGCGCGAGCCGTAGCCGAAGGCCAGGTCGCTGAGTGGTGTCAGTAGCCGCCGACCTAAGACTCGAAACCGTATAGCCGATCCGGATTGTCGACGAGCACTTTCTGTTGAGTCGAAACATCTGGCATTAGTAACGGAATTAAATCGACCAAGTCGCCATCGTTTGGCATGTGCTTTTTGATGTTCGGATGCGGCCAGTCAGTCCCCCACAAGATGCGATCCTCACAAACCTCGAGAATCGCTTGCCCGAATGGCACAGCGTCGGTAAACGGCGGCCCCATGGAGCTTATCCGCTCTGCGCCGCAGATTTTGACCCAGCAGTTTTCCATCCGCGCTGTGTCCAACAATATCTTGAATGGCCGCTGCTCCAGGCCATCCTTGGTTGGTACTCGGCCCATATGATCAATAACAAACTGTACCGGCAGCGCGCGCAGCATGTCTTCGAATTCCAGCAGGTCTGCCGCATCAAAGTGTAAAACGACATGCCAACCCAACGGGTTAATCCGATGCACAAGCGTATGGAACTCCGCCATATCCGGCATGCCGCCAAGGTGCTTTACGAAGTTAAATCGAATGCCGCGAATACCGCCTTCGTGCAGCCGCTCCAGCTCCGCGTCAGTAATTGCACCATCAACGTTTGCAACGCCTCGATACTGGCCTTGGCTTTGTGCGATTGCATCCAAAATAACCGTGTTGTCCGAACCGTGGCAACTGGCATTTACCAACACGGCACGCTCCAGACCCAAAGTGGCCTGCAGTTCTTTGAACCGCGAAAGCGGCGCGTCCGGTGGCGTATAACTTCGATTTTCGGCATAGGGATACACTTCACCTGGACCGAAGATGTGGCAATGCGCATCGGTCGCATTGGGCGGTGGCTTATATGCCGGTGTTTTTGTATCGGGATCCGGCGCCATACATACAGGAATGCCCATCGAACTAAGCCGGCTCGAGCACCATGATGCCGGAGCCCGTATTGGATATCGGCAATTCATAGTTTTGATGAACGACATTAACCGACTTGCCGAGCGCACCACGCATCACCAGCCACATGATCAGCTCGATGCCCTCAGCTCCAGCAAGCTTGATGAGTTCCGTATGCGACAACTTGCACAAAGACTCAGGATCGTTGGCAATCTTCTCCTGGAACTCACGATCAAACGCCTTATTGATAAAGCCGGCGCGCTCACCAGACAACTGGTGGGACATGCCGCCAGTGCCGAAAATGACAACCTTCTTATCTTCTGGATAAGAAGCAATCGCTTTGCCGAGCTCTTTGCCAACATCGAAGCAGCGCTGCGCGGTTGGCACAGGCATAAGGACCGTATTTACAGCAAATGGCACAGCTTTAACTGGCCATTCCGGCAGATGCGACCAAATTGCTGACATCGGCACGATAAAGCCATGATCAATGAGCATTTCCTGGCAAATCGTCAAATCGATGCCAGCGGGAATCATTTGCTCAATGAGGTGCCACGAAAATTCAACATCGCCATCGAATGAATGCAACGTCGCCAATCCCCAACCCTCGTCGGCATTGTGATATTTCGGCGCGGCACCAATTGCGAAAGTTGGCATCTTGTCCAAGAAGAAATTTAAGCCGTGATCGTTGTAAACAACCACGACAATGTCTGGTTCGACTTTCTCAATCCACTCGCGAGCACGATCGTAGCCGTCAAATAGCGGACGCCAATACGGATCGTCTTGTTGCTTGTTTGTAATCGCGTTACCGATTGATGGAATATGCGAGGTTGTGATCCCGCCGACGATTTGAGCCATGAATCAGTCCTTTTGGTATGCGAGTAGTTTTGCTTTGAACTCATCGACTGTCATGCCAGTCATCTGTGCGCCCATGCTTTGCACAGTGCCGCCGCCACCAGCGATGCCGAGTTTAGCCAAATAATAAACGTTACCGCCAAGCTGGACGATTCTCAGCCAGTCTTCATCAATGACGGCTTGTGTTTGCTCTTCCGACAAACCGAACTTTGCACAATAAGCACGCGGATCCTTCTTGAACTTTTGACGATTCTCATCGTGATTGAATGACATGCACATTTTATTGATGGGATACCCCTGCGCCGATCGGCGGCCGCCAAACACGTAAGTGCCTGGGATATCGTCGTAGTCATGCTTAACCCAAACCATTTCTGCCTCCTAGCTACTAGCTTGCTGCGCCGAGCAAACATTGCTCGAGCCGGTCCAAAGTTTGCATCGCCGGATATACCTGCTGAACGCTGCCGTTCGGTTCGCGACCTGCCTTAATTGCCGCAAAGAACTCACGATCTTGCAGTTCTATACCATTTGTTGACACCGCAACTGCAGACAAATCTATCTGGTTTTCGCTGCCGTCAAACAAATCGTCATAGCGTGCAACGTAGGTTCCGTTGTCACAGATATAGCGGAAAAACGTTCCCTGCGGGCCATCGTTGTTAAATGAGAGGGATAGCGAACACGTTGCTCCCGATGGCGTTTTCATGCCAATGCTCATGTCCATTGCGATACCCAGCTCTGGATGATGCGGCCCCTCCAACGCGAATACGTCGGAAGCGGTTTCGCCGGATTGATACTGGAACAGGTCGACGGTGTGGCAAGCATGATGCCAAAGAAGGTGATCTGTCCAACTGCGCGGCTTACCTTCCAGATTGATGTTCTTGCGACGGAAGAAATAGGTTTGTACAACGAGCTGCTGCAGCTTGAGCTCACCCGCAACGATCTTGTTGTGCACATATTGGTGCGAAGGATTAAAGCGCCGGGTATGCCCCGCCATCGCAATCTTTCCTGACGCTTGCTGCGCATCCAGGATACGTTTCGCATCGGCAACCGAGTCAGCAATTGGAATCTCAATTTCGACATGTTTGCCAGCCTCTAGAACCTGCACGGCCTGATCAGCATGCATCTGCGTGGGAGACGCGATAATGGCCGCTTCGACGCCAGGCAGCGCCAAAGCTTCTGCGAGATTCGAGGTCCAATGCGGGATGCCATATTGCTTGGCAACAGCCTCGGTCGATTCAGGGCTCCCGCCCGCCAGGCTGACAACTTCCACACCCGCAATCTTTTGGATTCCGTCCAAGTGCTTTCTGCCGAAAGCGCCTTGCCCAACCATGACAATCTTCATTGTGATCCTCCGACAAAATCTTGTAACTCGTACGCCCCACCGAGCGTGGGAGGCGACGCGCACCGCGTATTATTCTTCTGGCCACGTGTCGGGCCGGTTTGCGCTATTTTGCAGCCGCACAGAATAACACAGCGATCCGATTTGCGGGACGTCCCGCGCGTCGAGGGCGCGACCCAAATTAGTTATGCCCGAAAAGCATTCAGTCCGTATCTGCCGGAGACCCAGCCAGTTTCGTTCGTGTATGATTTTCGGCTGAAGACGACTCAACTTATTTCCGGAGATTTCTGCCATGGCCGAACGAGCTGACAATGTGCCGCTGCGAACCGATTTCGCTCTACTCATTGATGGCGAACTGCGCAGCGCCAAAGCCAAGCTGGACGTGATCAACCCAGCCACAGGAGCCGTGTTTGCGGCTTGCCCGAAGGCGAGTATTGCGGATCTCGATGCGGCTGTGGCGGCCGGTCGACGGGCGTTCAAATCATGGAAGAAGACAACGTATTCAGAACGCGCCAGCTACGTAAAGAAACTGGCAGCTGCTCTGCGTGAACATCAGGACGAGCTAGCTACGCTACTGACGCAAGAACAAGGCAAGCCCATTGGCCAATCGATCGCCGAGATAGACCGAGGCGCCGCACAATCCGAAGGCATGGTTGGCATCGAGATACCCATTGAGACGCTGATCGAAGACGATCAACGCAAGATCGAATTGTTCTACCGACCCCTGGGTGTCGTTGGAATCATCACACCTTGGAACGCACCCGTTAATTTAGCGCTTGGACCTTTGGTCTCTGCCCTGTACACCGGCAACACGGTCGTGTTGAAACCTTCGCCCTACACGCCGCTCACGACACTGAAACTCGGCGAACTATTGAAGGATATTTTTCCGGCAGGCGTCGTCAACGTACTCGCTGGCGGCGACGAACTTGGCCAAGCGATGACAGAGCATGTCGATATCGACAAAATTTCATTCACCGGTTCTGTCGCAACGGGCAAGAATGTGCTCGCTTCGGCAGCAGGCACATTGAAGCGCGTCACACTTGAACTCGGCGGCAACGATCCAGCTATCATTCTCGAAGATGCCGACCCAAAGGCCATTGCCAAAAAACTCTTCTTCGCATCGTTTGTGAATAGCGGTCAGGTTTGCATGGCGATAAAGAGAATTTATGCGCATGAGAAGATTTACGATGCGCTCTGCACGGCGCTGACCGCAGAGGCAAAGCAAGCCAAAGTCGGCAATGGCCTGGACCCGGAAACGGAATTTGGCCCACTGCAAAACAAGATGCAATACGACAAGGTCGTGGACATCATCGAGGACACCAAACGCAGCGGCGCCCGCATCCTCTGCGGCGGTGAAATACCCAACACACCTGGCTACTTTATTCCGCCGACACTCGTCACCGATGTGGACGAAACAAGCCGCATCGTAACCGAAGAGCAATTCGGGCCCATCGTGCCGATTTTGAAATACTCAGATCTAGACGATGCCATCGAACGCGCGAACAACACCCGGTTCGGCCTCAGCGGCTCGGTCTGGACCAGCGACCCGACGCGTGGCCGAGAAATAGCGGCACAGCTCGAAGTGGGCACCGCCTGGGTGAATCAGCACCGGGCAACTTCTGCATTCGTCCCATTTGGCGGCGCCAAAGAGTCCGGATATGGACGCCAGTATTCCGTGCTCGGCCTAAAGGGCTATATGGAACCGGAAGTCATCAGCGTAGCAAAGTAGCGCGCAGTGCAGACCTTCCGCTGACCTCAACAAGCAGCCGCCCCACGCCCAACAACTGCGACGGCAGGGGTATGCGTTCGATGGTTTCCGAGGGGCGTCTGGCGGCAGGACGCCGCCAGCGAGCGTCCATGGACGGACTTGCAGCGTCCCCTCGGAAACCATCGAACGCATACCCCTGCGCCTCGAAATCGGTCTGGGCCCCTATGAATGACCATCCCATACAGCCTCAGGCACCATCACTTCACCGCGCATGATCAATCGGGCGGTCCGTAATAGACCGGCCCGAGAAACTACGGGCGCATCGGCCGGCCCTTCCACTTGCAGCGTCACAGAGAACTCGCCGGAAGGATGCTCCACTGAAAGTTGCTTGGTGCTGCCACCTGGCACTACCGCGATGCCTGCAGCAACAGAACCCGGCAGTATGCATGCGGTTGCAACCGACACGGCACCCAGCACGCCAATGGCGGCATGACAGTTATGCGGGATGAACGTACGCGTATTTACATTGCCACCGTGAACAGCAGGTGTAATCAAACTCATCTTTGGCACGACTTTGCTGGCGACATCTCCAAGATTCATTAGCGGACCAGCCTGCAATCGAATGGATTCGAGACGTTGTTTGAAATCGGTATTGGCATCCAAAGCAGAACACGACTCATAGCCTGTGATACCTAGATCGCCCGCGCGCATGACCACAACCGGCATCCCGTTATCGATGCAGGTGATTTCGACGCCGTCAATTTCGTCAATCACATTGCCTGTGGGCAGCAATGAACCGGAAGCAGAGCCAGCGACATCCAAGTAATTGCAGACAATCGGCGCAGACGTGCCTGGGACACCGTCAATTCTCGCATCGCCGTCATAAGTGACCACCCCACCAGGTGTCTGCACGATGAGCTCGCACAAATTGTTGCTATTGAGCATGCGCACGCGCACTCGTGTTTCGGGGTCGCTTACCGCCACAAGGCCTTTCTCGATAGCAAAAGGCGCAACGGCGGCCAGCATGTTGCCGCAATTAGGCGTGCTGTCCACACGGCCTTCACCCACCACGACTTGCACAAACAGATAATCCACATCCGCATCGCCGCTGGCAGACTTACTCACTATTGCGGCCTTGCTCGTCAGGGGCTGCGCGCCGCCCACAGCATCGATCTGCCGAGCGTCGGAACCCATGGCGGCGACCAGTACGGCGCTCCGCAGCTGTTCGTCGGTCGGCAAATCGTCCTGCAAAAAGTACAAACCCTTGGAACTGCCGCCGCGCATCAGCGCACATGGAATAGCTGTCTGCATAGAGTTACTCAGTTTTCGAATTCACCAACAATTCCGCATAATAAGCCAGGTTGCCGTTTACCGGCTATTGGGCAACACGCGCAATTCGCGCTACAGTCTGCACCGCTTTAAAACTCTCTATGTGATGAATTACACAATCCAAACCAAGCTGAGCGTTAATCTCAACAAGATCGCATTACTGAGAAATCAGCGTGATGTAGGTTATCCAAGCGTTGTCGAATCCGCAAAAATAGTGATCGCAGCTGGAGCGCATGGCATTACGGTGCATCCACGACCCGATGAACGGCACATCCGTCGCACCGATGTTTACGAGCTCCGCGAGCTCCTCGATCATGGTCAATACGATGTGACCGAATTCAATATTGAAGGCAATCCAACGCCTGAATTCTTACAATTAGTGAATGAAATTCGCCCCCATCAAGTAACGCTGGTACCCGACTCACCGGACCAACGAACATCCGATCATGGCTGGGACTTTGATCTTGACGGCGAAAGACTCACGCCCATTGTTAACAACTTACAAAATGCCGGTATGCGGGTTTCGCTGTTTGTCGACCCGAGCATTAAGAGCATAGAAGGTGCTCACGCCACTGGCGCGCAGCGAATTGAGCTATACACGGAACCCTATGCAGCAGCGTTCGCACAAGGCGCCTACAAGAAAAGTCTAGCCGATTATTCGCGATGCGCCACACGGGCTCATGAGCTGAGCTTGGGAGTTAATGCTGGCCACGATCTCACAATCGCGAACACGTCGGTCTTGCGTACCGCAATTCCCAATCTGGCTGAGGTCAGCATCGGCCATGCGATAACCGCAGATGCGCTTCGTATCGGGTTTCCGCAGGCCGTGCGCGCTTACCTGGCGGCCCTCGAATAGCTAAGTCGGGTTTGTTTCGGCAACCCAGAAAACCATTACCGCAGCACCGGCAAAGCCGAGCGCGGCAACGACCCCGCTCGCCGCCGCAAGCCCCGCAAAATTGATGACCACGCCGGTCAGCAGTGGTGCGCTACTCATACCGGTGTCGCCCATCACCCGCCAAACGCCGAGAAACTGACTACGGTGCCTCGAACGCCTTGATAAATCCGCACCAAGGATCATGACAATGCCAGTGCCGCACCCATTTGCAAGCCCAAGCAGAATTGCCACGGCGGCAACCGAATAGAGCCCATCAGCAAAAGGCAGCAATGACAGCCCTATAGCAAACAACACCATCGCCGGCACAGCACTCCATTTCCGACCGCGCCTATCTACCAGCACGCCAATTGGATAAAACAAGCTCATATCGATCGCGGCGGATAGAGAATACACAGCCCCAATCATTGCAACGTCCAAACCTACCGACTGCCCAAACAAAGGCACTAGTAGTTGCCGCGTCGCGCGCATGAGCTGCAATACCAATGCTGCGACTCCCGCCGTGGCAAACACGCCGGCATGCTCCTTGATAACGCGCACTGTACCGTGCAGGCCTTCGTCGGACTCCGCGACCGCATCGATGTCTTGAGCATATCGAAACACGGCGAAACCGGCGCACGCAGCGCACACTGCACAGGCCAAGAAAGCGAAAGGGTAACCAATGAACTGAGCGATAAGGCCACCCGCCGCCGGGCCGACAAACGCTCCGCCGCGCTGAATACCAGCCATCATTGCAATGGCACGACCGGTCTCTCGCGTTTCACAAGTCGCAGCAATGTACGATTGTCTCCCCAGCATCCATGCGGCGAATCCGATCCCCAGTAACACCGCAGCGATGGCAATGATCCATGGCGACGGGCTCATAGCCAGCAACAGCAATCCGGCACAGACCGCTGCCAGCCCGAGCAACAACACCGGCTTTTCGCCCATTCGCGATACCAGCATGCCGGCAGGCACATCGAATAACAGCACGCCGACACCGCGCAGCCCTACGGCAAGCGCGGCGAATACCGGCGTCATGCCAAGATCGAGGACATAAAGGGGTAGCAATACGAGCAATGCATCCTGACTCAGCGCCATCAAGAACGACGGCACATAGACGGGAACGAGCAAGCGGCCATACGGCTCCGGCAACCGACCGAAAGAACCGCGGCTCACTCGCCTCGACACGCGCTATTTAGACAACCGCAGCAATCGAATCGGCAATGTAGTCGACGTTGTTTGAATTCACGCCAGCGATATTGATTCGACTCGACTCAACCATGTACACATGGAACTCGTCACGCAGCCGCACAATTTGGTCTTTGCTGAGACCGAGAAACGAAAACATACCGCACTCTTTCGCAATGAATGAGAAATCTTGCGGCGTGTTGCGAGCCTGCAATTCATCGACCAGCAGCCGGCGCAATCCGTTCAACCGGTTTCGCATCTCTGCAAC
>JAHEEO010000111.1:0-6356 GCA_024640665.1 Rhodospirillales bacterium
TGCGTTCCAGACCAGACATGTGCTTATTCCTGCAGATCCGCCATTTAGGCAACTTGACGTAGTCGATCGACGCACTATACTTAACGCGTTAAGTGATTTCAAGCACGAGCAGGTTCTGCACCATGCCGCATCAAACAATCGAATATTCAGCCAACCTAGAAACCGATCTCGACATCGACGCGCTCGTCGACACGATGCACAAAACAGCCATCGGCATCGACGCACTGCCGCTCGGCGGCATTCGCACTCGGGCGGAACGCCGCGACATATATCGGATCTCGGACGGCCATCCCGACAACACGTTTATCAATGTCAAGCTGCATATGGCCCCGCGGCCACTGGAAGTCAAAAAGGACACGGGCGAGCGCCTGTTTCAAGCATTGTGCGAGTTTGTTCAGCCCGTGTTCGACCGACGGCCTATGGCACTGTCCCTCGAAGTAACGGAAATTCAGACCGAAACGCGCTGGAAGCAAAGCAACATTCGTGATTATCTCGCCAGAAGGAAGCAATAAATGTCCGACCTCGAGACCAACCTGCAAGCAGTTGAGAAACTGCTTGCGCCGCTCAAAGCTGAAACACTGCCGCATTTCATCAATGGCAAGCGCGTCCCTGGTCGGACAGGAGAGACGTTCGAAGGCTATACGCCAATCGACAACAGCGTAATTGGCAGCGTTGCATCCGGCAGCGCCAATGAAATAGACACTGCAGCCAAGGCTGCCGAAGCGGCATTCGGAGCCTGGCAGGCGATATCCGGTACGGAACGCAAGAAGCTGTTGCACAAAATAGCGGATGCCATCGTCGATAACGCCGAAAGCATCGCGCTCGTCGAGAGTTACGATTCGGGTCAACCAGTCAGGTTCATGAGCAAGGCGGCGATTCGAGGTGCGGAGAACTTTCGCTTTTTTGCTGATTTGGCACCGAGTGCCCGCGACGGCCAGGCGCTGCCTGCTCAAGATCATCTCAATTACACGCTTCGCCAGCCTATTGGACCCGTTGGTGTCATCACACCTTGGAATACTCCATTCATGCTGTCGACGTGGAAAATTGCGCCGGCGCTCGCCGCTGGCTGCACGGTTGTTCACAAGCCCGCCGAATGGTCGCCTTACTCCGCGATGATGCTGGCTGAAATTGCCCATGCAGCGGGCCTGCCCGACGGCGTGCTTAACTGCGTCCAGGGTCTCGGTGAAACTGCAGGAAAATCGCTGACTGAACATCCCGCCATCAAGGCCGTGGCGTTTGTCGGTGAATCAACGACGGGTAGCCATATCATGCGCCAGGGTGCGGACACACTAAAACGCGTGCACTTTGAACTCGGCGGTAAAAACCCCGTTATCGTATTTGACGATGCCGACCTCGACCGAGCCGTCGATGCCGTTGTGTTTATGATTTACAGCCTGAATGGCGAACGCTGCACATCGTCGAGCCGGCTGCTCGTGCAAGAATCCATCGAGGACGAGTTCAATGCAAGGCTCGTCGCGCGCGTAGCAAAGCTGAAAGTCGGGCATCCGCTCGACCCTGCGACCGAAATCGGGCCACTGATTCACCGTCGTCACTTCGACAAGGTCTGCAGCTACTTCGATTTAGCGGTGGCAGACGGCGCGCGGATCGCTGCCGGTGGCAACGCTGTCGAGGGCGCCGGCAATTTTGTCGCGCCGACACTGTTTACTGGTGCGCGTAACAACATGCGTATTGCCCAGGAAGAGATTTTCGGCCCGGTGCTGACTTCGATTCCGTTCAAGGACGAAGAGGATGCTCTGAAGATCGCCAACGATATTGCGTATGGTCTTGCCGGCTATATCTGGACGAACGACATCGGACGTGGGCACCGAATGGCGAAATACCTCGATGCAGGTATGATCTGGGTAAATTCTGAAAACAATCGACACTTGCCATCGCCATTCGGCGGCATGAAAGCCAGCGGCATAGGTCGTGACGGCGGTGATTATAGTTTTGATTTCTACATGGAAACCAAAAACGTGTGTATTGCTCTAGGTTCCCATAACGTGCCAAAACTGGGAAAGAACGCATGAGTCTCTATTACCTGCAGAAGTTTCTCTACCAACTGAATCGCGACGAACTGTTTCAGCAGAAATGCCGAGAAGACATAGAAGCGTGTTTCGAGGGTTTCGATCTCAATGGCGAAGAAGCCGACGCGCTGCGGAACGGCGATATCGGGCTCTTGTATGTGCTGGGTGTCAACGGTCAGATCCTGATGCACTATGCCGCCTTCCTTGGTATCGAGTGGTTCGATTATCTGGAGCTGATGCGCCAGGGAATTGTAAAACACGGTCCGGTTCGCGCTGGGGTCTATACGATGACCGGCGGCGGGGATGCATTTGCCGAGGAGGATACCCATAAATGAGCCTTGTCTATTCAGGCGTAGTCAGCCATGCACCCGGGATTACCGGCCGCGCTGATCTGTGCAAGAACATCGAAAAGCGGGATGAGTTTTACGCCAAGCTTAATCAGCAGCGGCTGGACATCGAGGCAACAGGCGCTGAGGCCCTGATCGTGATTGCGGCCGAGCACTTCGCCAACTTTTTCATGGATAACATGCCAGCATTCTGCATTGGTATTGGCGATAAATATTCAGGCCCGATCGAAGACCCCGAGTGGCTCAAGATCGAAAAGACCGATGTGCCCGGTGCGCCCGACCTCGCCCGTCGCTTGACCAAGGAAGTCATGCAAACTGTCGACACGGCCTATGCAGAAGAATGGAAGTTCGACCACGGCATTATTGTGCCGCTGCACTTTCTGACGCCTCGCTACGATTTGCCGATCATCCCGGTCAACATCAACTGCCAGGGGCCGCCGCTGACCCCGCTGCATCGTGCTTGGGCTTTTGGTGAAGCGCTGCGCAGAGCGTGTGATTCAGTCCCGGAAAAAATCGCGCTCGTTGGCACGGGCGGTATCTCACATTGGCCGGCGACACCCGACTCAGGAAAAATAAATGAAGCCTGGGATCGCGAGTTTCTCGATCGACTCATGCGCCAGGATAAGCAAGCGTTGCTTTCTTACACTGACGAAGAAACTTATCGCGATGCAGGGCAGGGAGGCTTCGAAATTCGCACCTACCTCGCCGCGGCTGCTGCTGCCGGCGGTAAAGGCAACTTGCAGTTCTACACGCCGGATTTACCCATCTTTGCGGTTGGCTGCACGGTCGCAAGCTTTGACCTCGCCGCATAAGAGCCTGCTTCAGGGTTGCCAGGCTTCCGCTGCGTCGTAAGCTGCCATTAGTTCGCTGTGGCGTTCCTCCAGCAGCGACCTCGCGCCCGCATGTGTTGCGATGTAAAACCTGTCCGCGCGAATACCGTCGAGCATGCGCCGCGCCACCTCGTCCGGCTGCATTCCGTTCGCCGTGTCGCTCGGTGTCGTTGGAAACAGATTGGGGCCGCCCAAGTCGCCGCGGTGTTGTGCGGACGTAATATAGAAGTCCGACGCGACGGCTCCTGGGACAACAATTGAGACACCGATCCTGGTTTCCTTGAGATCGTGCCTAAGTGCTTCCGAGAAGCCTACCAGGCCAAATTTGGTGACGGCGTAAGCGCCATTCTTGCGGTCACGAACCGAAAATCCGGAGATCGACGCTGTGTTGATGATGTGCCCGGTCTCGCCATGCGTTGTCATGTTGGGCAGGAAACTTCGAATGCAATGAATGGGACCATAGAGGTTGACACCAAGGAGCCAGTCCCAAGCAGCGTCGTCAATCTCGGTAACCCCCTGGCCGCGCATGAACACTGCGGCATTGTTCATAAGGATATGTACATTGCCAAATGTGTTCTCGACGAAGTCTGCGGCTCGATCAACCGCGACCGAGTCGCGAACGTCAACCGGCACGGCTATCGTCTTGGCGCCCATTGCGGCCAGGCGCCTTGATGCTGCCACTACTTCTTCCTCGCGTACGTCGAGTAAAGCAACTGCTGAGCCTTGCTCGGCGAATACGCGGGCGGCGGCAAAGCCAATTCCGGATGCGGCTCCGGTTACGACGGCAACCTTAGCTTTGAAGTCTTGCATGGTTTATGAGCTCAAAAACAGATAGCAAATTCCGGAAATGACCAGTACGCCAAACAGATTTAGTATGAAACCTTCACTTGCCATTTTCTTGATCGAAAAGTGACCTGTACTAAACGCCACCGTATTAGGTGTCGTTGCAGTTGGCAGCATGAATGCGCAGCTTGCAGTTAGAGCTGCCGGAAGCATCAGCAGCACTGGATCGATATCGGCTGCCAATGCGGCGGCGGCTAGCACCGGCATCAATAACGCCGTCGTTGCCGTGTTGCTCGTGAGCTCAGTCATGAATGTAACGGTAAGGCACAGGCCGGCTATCATCACAATGACGGGGAGCTCGGTAAAGCCAGACAACACTTGCCCCAGTTCTGCGCTCAAGCCGGACTCGCTAAACGCCCGCGCGATACAAAACCCGGAGCCCAATAGAAGGAGAATTCCCCAGGGTATCTTGCTGGCAGCTTCCCAATTGAGCAGTTTCCCGCCCGTTCCATTGGGAACGATGAACAGGCTAACAGCAGCGAGCAGCGCGATGCTGCTGTCGTTGATCATTGGCATGCCAACCAACTGACTCCATCCACCGAATGGCTGGCTCCGGAACATCCATGCGACTGCAGTAACGACAAACACGCACAGAACTCTTTGCTCATCTTTGCGCCATGGGCCGGTCTCGGGAAGCTCGATGCTGCCCTGATATTTGAGATTTCTGGTTAACCAGATTCCAATGATGGGCAAGAAAACCAGCATGATCGGCAAGCCCCAGACCATCCATTGGAGGAATCCGATTTCCTGCCCGGTGGTATCCGCGTATACCTGCACGAAAACCAGATTGGCCGGCGTGCCAATCGGTGTGCCCAGTCCGCCGATGTTCGCAGCGTAGGCAAGCCCCAGCAGCAATGGCGTGGCGAGCTGTGGGCCACTGGACTGCTGCAACACGGCCAGCGCCACGGGCAGCAGCATCAGTGATGTGGCCGCATTGGAGATCCACATGCTCAACAGTGCCGCCGCTGCCATAAATCCGAATACAAGCCTGCGCGCACTACCACCACCGACGAGGTGGACCATAGACAAGGCGACTCTGCGATGCGCGCCGCTGTGCACCATTGACGCAGAGAGCACAAATCCGGCCATGACCAACAGCACTGTAGGACTCCCAAAAGCTTGTCCCACTTGCGCCGGTGTCAGCACACCCAGCGCAGGAAAAAGCGCGAGAGGGAGCAGTGAAGTGACGGGAATTGGAAGCGCTTCAGAGATCCACAAAATTGCGCATAGCAAGGTAATTGCAGCAGTGCATGCCACAGCAAAAGAGTGCGAAAGCGCAGTCAAGCTGAAGTAACAGCCAACCGCCGCAAACACGGCGGCGACTATCAGCAGCGAACGACGATCTACAAATCTGGATGGCGCAGTCGTCATGCGTTACGTTGCGTAGATTCTGTCCGACGTCTAATTAGGCCAGCGGGTCAGTCTGGCAACGCGAATACAAATAAGCTGTTCGCCGTGCCGGCACGAGCGTCGGGGGTCAAGGTCGCGAGACCAAAAGTGTTGGGTGTCGCGCCCGTACTCACTGCTAAGTATTGGCGGCCGTCTACTGAGAATGTGGCGGGGAATCCAGTCACGTGCGAACCGAGGTTCACTTCCCAGAGTATTGTTCCATTCCGCTGGTCATAAGCACGGTAGCGGCCGTTGACGTCTCCGCCGAACAGGAGGCCGCCTGCTGTCGTCAACAAAGATGTCACGCCTGCACGTTGCTCGTGGAGCCATACGGTCTCGCCAGTTTCCACGGATATCGCTTCGATGCGGCCGACATTGTCAGTATTCGGGGCGATCTCATCCCGGGTTCTGAGCGCATAGAGCTCCCCTTCACTGGGCCTTTCGGCTGTTGTTGTCGTCTGCATGCAAATGTTCTGCAGTGGGAAATACATGAGGCCAGTAAGCGGGCTATAGGTGCCGGCGTGATAGTTCTTGCCGCCCGTCAGACTTGGGCAGACGAATCGATCCTGACCGGCGCCCGTGTAGAGCTTCTCCGGTGATACCGAGCCTCTGCCGGTTTCCACATTGACGCTTTCGATAACGTTCTGTTCCACGGTCGGGCGTGCCCAGAGGAATTGGCCTGATTCTCTGTCGATGGTATAGACGAGTCCTGTCTTCCCAGGGATGCCAGTCACGACTTTGCGCGTCTCTCCTGCCCGGACACGCGGGTTAATCCATGCCACTGAATCCGCGTCGGGTGCCGTAACGGTGTCGATGAGAATCCTCTCGAAGGGATGGTCCAAGTCCCAGTGATCCACACTGTGTTGCAAGTACCAAACGATCTCGCCGGTATCGGCGTCGATTGCCAGCGTAGAATTGTG
>JAHEEO010000111.1:6366-9712 GCA_024640665.1 Rhodospirillales bacterium
GCAAGCATGAACTTCGGTGCTGGCGACGTCACTGACGTACCCACATAGAGCAAGTTGAGCTCCGGATCGAAACTCGGAACCATCCACATACCGACGTGCCGCCGGTCCTCGTAGGGAATGTCGCCCCAAGTATCGCCGCCTGGCTCGTCGGGCTTTGGAATTGTCCGAGTGCGCCAAATTTCCTCACCGGTCAGTGCATCGAAGGCCGTGATGACACACGCTTCGGGTCCGCCTTCCGGTTCACAGCTGCGTCCCGAAATAACTTTGCCGTTCGCGATGATCGGCCCGGAGCTGTGTTGGGCACCACGCCGATAGTCGAGTATCTGGGTCTCCCACACGAGTGAGCCTGTGCGTGCATTGAGTGCGTAGGCAAAATTGTCGGCACCGTTGTCGAGGATCAATTCTCCGTAAATCGCAAGGTTGCGGTTTATCGATGGGAACGGGATGTACTCGTTGTTGTCGTCTTGAACTGGCCGCCTGTATTCCCAAATAAGGTCGCCGGTAGCCGCGTCCAGTGCCTGCGTGATGTCGTTAGGATTCGGGAAATACATGATGCCGTCATGGACGAGCGGCGTGCCTTCCTGAACGCCGGTATTGAGCGGACGTGTCCAGACAAGCTGCAAATTTGCAACATTGCGCCGATTGATCTGATCAAGCGGGCTGTAGCCCCAATGGTCAGGCGTTCTTCGCCAAGTCAGCCAGTCCGCGGGGTCTGGGTTCTGCAGCATACTGTCGGTGACCGGCTCAAAGTCTTCGAACTGTGCGGCAGCGTCGATGTTCGCTGTTAAGGTCGCGAATGTCACAAGACTTACTAAATAGCATGTACGAAAGCTCATCATTTTCCCGGTGTTTATTGCGGTGATCTTGCCCCTAATACTAATGCTTATAGTGCCGCAATGCTCGCTGCAGATTACCGTATGCACTGCGTCTCCCGCCGGGAGCCGTCGCCGGCTCGAGCCCCGCAGTCTTATAATCGCAGACAACGCACGCTTACTGGCTAGTCATGAACATCAGACACGCGGACTTCATATCGGACTTAGCAGATATCCGCCGCGTGCGGTTCGCGGTGTTTGTCGACGAACAACAAGTGCCCGCCGAGATTGAAATGGACGATCGCGATCCAGTTTGTATTCATCTACTCGCGCTCGACACGGAAGGGGCCGTCGGCACTGCGCGCATCGATCTCGGTCGCTCCGGCAAGGTGGGGCGCCTCGCGGTGCTGGCGTCACATAGAAGGCAGGGCGTCGGCATGGCACTGATGCATGGTCTTCATCAGGTCGCGGTCGAGAACCAGCTCGCGAAAGTCTGGTGTAACGCGCAGGTTTCGGCCGTGCCTTTTTATCAACGCCTCGGCTATCGAGTAACCAGCGGGCCGTTCTACGAGGCCGATATCGAGCATGTCAGAATGGACTGCGACATCTAAACCAAGCCTCGAACCAAAGCCTGCTGTACCATCGCGTCCTTTGCCTCGACGGAAACGATGCTCGGGACACTCACTCGGATTACGACGCTCCTCGTCGCTGCCAGCATCCTGCTCGCCGGGCATGGACTGCAGCTCATCGCGTTGCCGGTGCATGCGCAGCTATCGGGTTGGTCTGCTGCGCAGATCGGGCTCACGGGCTCGTTCTATTTCCTTGGCTTTATCGCCGGCTGCGTGCTGAATCCAGCTGTTGTCTCTAGCGTCGGGCACATTCGCGCATTCATGGTTATGGCGGCGGTTGCAACCGTTGCGTTGCTGGGTGCCAGCCTTTTCGTGTCAGTCTGGGCTTGGATGGTGTTCCGTCTCGCGACGGGATTCGCGCTCGCGGGCCTGTATATGGTGATTGAGAGCTGGCTCAGTGACGTCAGCCCAAGGCGGCAGCGCGGATCTGTGCTCGCGATCTATACGATGATTTGCCTGCTCGGCATGGCGCTCGGGCAAGCGTTGATGGCCCTTGGGACGCCTGGCGGGCTCGAGCTTTTCATTCTTGCAGCCATTCTGATCACCATTGCAATTGTGCCGATCGGCCTGACCAAGCTGCCGTCCCCGCAGCCGATACCCTTCATACGCTTCACGCCGCGCAAGATGATCGCGGCTTCGCGAGTTGCTGTTGGCTGCGCTTTTTTGGCAGGTATGGTTACCAGCGCATTCTGGACCTTGGGGCCGCTGCTCGGAACTGCCTTCGGGCTCGAATCAGGCCAGATTGGCGTCATGATGAGCCTCGGCATACTCGGCGGAGCCGTCTCACAACTGCCCATTGGCCGGTTGTCGGACCGCACCGATCGGCGGATCGTCATAGGCTGCGTCGCATCGATCGGCGCCATTGTTGCCGCGGTGGGTTTCGTCTTCGCGAGCACAAGCCACGGTGCCTTTTACACGAGCATCTTCCTGCTCGGTGCGACGATGATGCCAATTTATGCACTGTGCATTGCGCACGCGAGCGACAGCTCCGAGCTGACGATGGTTGAAGTGACGAGCGTCATTTTGATGATTCACAGTATCGGTTCGATTATCGGGCCGCTCATCGTCGCCGGGCTCATCGCTGCGACGAATGCGACGAGTTACTTTGCCTATAGCGCAGTGTGTCTGGCGCTCGCCGCGTTCTGGTCTTTCTTCAGGCTCGTGGTCATCGAGCGGCCGCGCGAGCACGCTGCTCAAGCGATACTGCCGCGTACGACCCAGGCCGTTGCGGAGTTGACTAACGAGCAGCCGAGCGACTAATTCTGCGCTAAGACGCTCAGCAAGGCATCGACCACGGCATCCGGCCGATGGGCCGGTAGATCGTGGCCGGCCCCTTCGACAATGGGTTGCCCGAGCAGCCGAGTGAACCGCTGCTGCAGTGCGGGCGAATTGCCGGTTGGCCGGCCCCCGAGCCCCGTTGCGCCGGGCCTGAGCACGATCGCCGGCACTTCGACAGGCGGCCGCCCCGCCAAGCGTCGTTCGACTTCTTCAAACCGCGCCTCGCCGGGCGCGTTGAGCTGCCGGTGACGGTACGAATGCACAACGACGTCGACAAAATCCGGGTTGTCGAACGAAGGCGCCGAGCGCGCGTAGTCTGCGTCTGTGTATGTCCATGCCGGCGACCAAGTTTCCCAGAGATAGCGGATGATGTCGTGGCGATTTGCTGCCAGCGCGCGAGCACCTGCATCGGTGTTGAAGTACCACATGTACCAGAACATGGCCGCGCTGCGCGCCGGCATTGGCCCTGCCGGCGTGATGGTATCTTGCACGGAATACCCGCCTACCGAGACTTGGCCGATGACCCGTTCCGGGTGCAGGATAGAGACGATGCAAGCGGCGCGGTTGCCCCAGTCGAAGCCGGCCATGGCGAAGCGCTCCAGTTGCAGTGCGTCTGCAAAATCGACG
>JAHEEO010000112.1 GCA_024640665.1 Rhodospirillales bacterium
CTGCGCCATCATGTGCGTCAATAGAGCATACGAAGCGATATTAAAGGGCACGCCCAGGAACACGTCGGCACTGCGCTGATATAGCTGGCAGGAGAGTTTTCCATCAGCCACATAAAACTGGAAAAGTGCATGGCAGGGTGACAAAGCCATACGATCCAACTGACCGACATTCCACGCGCTGACAATAATGCGACGCGAATTCGGGTCTTCTCGAAGCAGCTTGATTGCCGCAGCGATTTGATCGACGCATTCACCATCCTGAGTCGGCCATGATCGCCACTGCGCGCCGTAAACGGGGCCAAGGTCGCCTCGCTCATCGGCCCACTCGTCCCAGATACTGACGTTATTCTCATTGAGATAGGCAATGTTGGTATCGCCCTGCAGGAACCACAACAACTCATGAATGATTGACCTGAGATGCAGCTTCTTTGTCGTAAGCAGTGGAAATCCTGTACTCAGATCAAATCGCATTTGGTGGCCAAAGATGCTGAGCGTCCCGGTGCCGGTACGATCGCCTTTTTGCGCACCGTCTTGTCTGATCAGGCGCAATAGATCCAGGTACTGCTTCATGGCCTCGCCTCTTTACCCTGTCGATGAGCCAGGAAAAATAATGCCAATCCAGCAATAACCATCGGTACGGAATAAATCTGCCCTCTGGTTACCCAGTCGAATGCGACATAGCGGCCGTTGTCTGGCACGCGCACGAACTCGATGAGAAATCGGAACGCACCGTAAAACAGCAAGAAAAGTCCTGACACCGCCATGCGCGGACGCGGCTTGAGAGAATAAGCCCACAAAATCAGGAACAGCACGAGCCCTTCCAGCGCCGCTTCATACAACTGGCTTGCATGGCGAGCGACACCGTCAACCATTACGGACCACGGCGCATCCGGGCTTGTAGTCTTGCCCCACAGCTCGCCATTGATGAAATTTCCAATGCGGCCAAAACCGAGCCCCGGCGGTACCCAGGGCGCTACGCGATCGGCCACGTCGAAAAACGGCAGCCCGATGCGCCGCGCAAACAACCAGAATGCGACCAATACCCCGATCAGGCCGCCGTGGAAGGACATACCGCCTTCCCAGATAAAAAATATACTGATCGGATCACCAATAAAATTGCCGAGATCGTACAGCAGCATGTAACCGATTCGGCCACCTAAGATGACGCCCAGCATGATGTAGAAAACGAGATCGTCTACTTGCTCCTGCGTCAGGCTGCTGCCAGCACGATTAGCCCGCGCCCGCATGCCGAACCAGCCCACCAGAAATCCAGCAACGTACATGAGCCCATACCAGCGCACCTGAACAAATCCGAGGTCAAGTGCGATGGGATCGAATTCGGGAAAAGTAAACAGAACAACTCCGTTGCCACTGCTGAGCAGGCTTAATGACTTGAGGCGAGTAAGCTGCAAGTTTAAACGCCGCGACGTGCGCCCGCCAGCAAGTCGTTGCGCTGCTATAGTCATCGCGTGAGTAACCGCCTAAGGAACGAGACCAGCCCTTATCTGCTGCAACATGCGGACAATCCCGTAGATTGGCACCCGTGGGACCCGCAAGCACTGGCACTCGCACGCTCGGCAAACAAGCCCATTCTGCTGTCCATAGGCTACTCCGCCTGTCACTGGTGCCACGTGATGGCGCATGAGAGCTTTGAAGACGCAGCGACAGCCGAATTGATGAATGCGCTGTTTATCAACATCAAGGTTGATCGCGAAGAACGCCCGGACATAGACCGGATCTATCAACTAGCCCATCAGGTGTTCATGGGACGCGGTGGCGGCTGGCCATTGACCGCCTTTTTAACGCCAGACGACCACTACCCGATTTTTGTCGGCACGTATTTTCCACGGGATGCCCGTTACGGGATGCCGGCCTTCAGCGATGTTTTGCAGCGGATTGCAGAATACGCGCGTCAAAAGCCCGCTGAAATCGAACAGCAGGGCGCGCGCCTCGTTCGCGCTCTGGACACGAGTGCGCGTTCGGATTTTGACCTCGGCGCGCAATTGTACGCTGCGCCGATTAATGCAGCGCTCGCGCGCCTGGCAGATAGTTTCGACGCTGCCAATGGCGGCTTTGGCACTGCGCCGAAGTTTCCTCATCCAAGCCACCTGGAGCTGCTGCTGAACGCGGCGACCCGCGAAGAACGGCAAGGCACACAAGAGCGTTCGCCACGCACTATCTTGCTGGCCACTTTAGGCGCTATGGCGAACCGCGGACTTTATGATCACCTCGGCGGCGGGTTCTTTCGCTACTGCGTCGATGCACAGTGGGCGATTCCGCACTTCGAGAAAATGCTCTATGACAACGCTGCCTTACTCGGCGTTTATGCCGATGCGGCGGTAGTCACTGGCATGCAGAAGTTCGCACAAATCGCAAAGGCGACAGCTGCCTGGACGATTGGCGACATGCAAGCGCCGGACGGCGGTTTTTACTGCACCCGAGATGCCGACTCCGAAGGCGAAGAAGGCAAGTACTATGTGTGGAAGCCAGATGAAATTGCCAGCGTACTCGATGCGGAAGAACTCGGATTCGCAGCTCCGCACTACGGCTTAGACCGGCCACCCAACTTCGAATCCAAGCACTGGCATCTGCACAATGTAATTTCGACAGACAAGCTCGCCGAAGAATTCGCTGTCACAACCGAACATGCTGATGCAATTATCAACAGCGCCCGTTCCAAATTGCTAAAACGGCGCAGTCAGCGCATTGCACCAAACCGCGACGAGAAACGCCTCGCAGCATGGAACGGCTTACTGATAGCGGGACTGGCGCGCACAGCGCGTCGAGTGAAAGACAGCAAACTAGCCGAGTCCGCGACACGTGCTGTCGATTTTATTCGCAGCAATATGTTTCAGCATGGCGAATTGATGGCTACCTACAAAGATGGCCAAGCCCGCCATCGGGCATATCTCGACGACTATGCTTTTCTTGCGCATGGCTTACTCGAATTACTGCAATGCCGCTTTCGCGCTGCCGACCTGGAGTTCGCAATCGAATTGCTCGATGCCTTGCTGCAACGCTTTGCCGATGAACAAGGCGGATTCTTCTTTACGGCCAACAACCATGAGAAATTGATTCATCGTCCAAAGCCATGGATGGACGAGTCGATTCCATCCGGTAACGGCATTGCTGCATTGGCACTGCAAGGTTTTGGCCACTTGCTTGGCGAAACGCGTTATCTCGATGCTGCAACGGCAACTGTGCGGGCCGCCATGCCGCACATCGAACGCATCCCAGAAGCTCATGGCACATTACTGCGGGCGCTCGAAAACGAGCTGAGTCCACCCGATATCGTGGTTGTGCGTGGCGGCTCGAATGATCTGGGTCGTTGGCAGTCGGCGTTGGACGCTCACTTCGCGCCCCGCAGGATCTCAATCTGCATTCCGGCCGCGGCAGACAGCTTGCCGGGCTTGCTCCGACAGCGCGGCGCTGCAGATAGCACAATCGCCTATTGGTGCACAGGCATTGTCTGCGACGCACCGATGGAAAGATTTGCTACATTCGCACAACGCGTATCCGCAGCACCGGTCGATGGGTCACGATAACGCGGGAAGAAAGCTGACCTAGTGGACCGTTGCCGAACATGGCACGTGCTCCAACAACTCTTTCAACGCGAGTTCCGAGTCTTTGCTATGTAGCCATTCAGCCACTTGCGGCTTCCAAGCTGCAAGGTTCAGCTCGATAAGCTTAAAGTAGGCGTGCAAAGCCACAGCGGGAAGCTCAACAGCATTCATGGTTTCCAATATCTCCTCAGTAGGTACACGCCTTTTGCCAGTTAACGGCAGGGGCCTGCGAATTCTTGAATGGATATTGGGTCGGAGTGCTCATAATCAAGCTAGACAGAGCTCATTTAACGCAAGCCCCAGGTCCTAGTAGGCTGTTGCCAGGTCCCCACTCGCATACTCAATCGGCGAATTGGCGGGCCCGGCGAATGACAGTGGTATGGATTCGATTGCGCCGCCAATGTTACGTTGCACAACAAAGTGCAGGTGCGGACCGGTACTGAAACCCGTATTGCCGGAATCCGCAATATACTCACCGCGCTGAATGCGTTGCCCCGGCTTTACGCGAATAGAATTCCAGTTCAAGTGTGCATATAACGACATTGTGCCGTCATCATGCAGGACGCGAACGATATTGGCACGCGCAAGGTCGGTATTGGGATCAACGCCCGCCTCGAAGTACCCATCGGCAATTTGAATGACGACACCCGCACGTGCGGCAACGACCCCCGTACCAACAGGCATGACGAAATCAATCGCGTGACGACTCGATGGATCGCCGTGGCTCAATGTCGATGGATACGCCTGCGAAACGGTAAAACTGTTCGCAAGAGCAAACGGAACACGATACGGCATGCTGGGTCGGTGCTCGACCCCTGGCTCACCTGGAATGTACTGATACTCAATTTCGAAACGCATCGTTTCACGCGGGTCTTGCGGCAGCAGCCTGAGAAGCTCGACTTCACTGCGGGGTGCCAATACTCTGTTACCACGCAACCGGCCGTTGTCGGTCAGGGCGACGTTGAACGAACCAGAAATCTGATATGCAATTTGCGTAGGACTGTAGTAAGTACTCTTTGCGATTAGCGCTATGCCACCTTGAATCGAGCGCCTGACGATACTGACTTCTGGCGCCACGAGGGGCAGATCATAGTCGAACTCTTCTAGATTGGTTTCAGGGTCGTCGGGCAGGCGATCTGAATAGACCCAATTGCCATTTTCATCTTTATAGCGATACAGAGCTTGCGCTGCAGCCTGGCTGGCAAAGGCAATTGTTACAACGAGTGCCGCAAATATTTGCCGCAAAACCACCAACCTTACTCCGCCTCTCAACACCAAGCTACAGTGATAGATAAGCCGCTGAACGCCCACGACGGCGCTCACATTATTGCCGCATCATCCCTCTGGAACTCGCATCGAATCGGGGGCCGTCAATTGCCGACGTCGTCAACATCGTCAATATCCACCTGCCCGGTCCAGCGGCGGCGCAAATGCGACCACGACATTCCCGCTGTCAGCACCGCGGCCAGCAATACCAGCAGCACCCATTGAAGCGTGCGCTCGTTACTGGGATCGATCAAACCGAAATCGATAATCATCCATAAAATTGAACCGGCGACCGCTATGGCCAGCGTAGCACCCACCCAGCCGAGCGACCGAGCGCTCGCGCGCAGGAATACAACCCACGCAATCGTCAGAATCAACCCGGAAAACAACACAAACGGCGCCAGCTCTTGCCAATTGTTGACGGCCCAGCGCGAGTAATTGTATGGACTTGGATTCCAAGTCAAACATACGAGCCCAAATGCGAAAATATAGCGAACAGCTATGCCCGCTGGTGAAATAACCTTCAAGGTGCCCCCCCAAAATTGCCGGCCGCTATTTTAACGGCGAACGAACCCATTCGTTGCCGTGGCGGACTAATTCGTAGCTCGGCCAGTACTGCTCATCGAGCTTCAACGTAATCACCTGCGGTACGTTATTCCAACTGACGGTATTCAAGCGCACAGATTCACCGTCTTCAATCTGACGTACCACGGCTACGAATCGATCCAGGTCTGGCGTCGGCTCACCGTCGACTGCGACCACCCGCCGCCCGGCAAACAGCTCCGAACGGCTCGCCGGTGAACCAAAATTGAAGTAAGCAACATAGACTCCACCAGGACCGATACCCCGTTGTGCAGACAAGGCCCGGTGCGGCATCTGCAGCGAAGCGCCAGCCCAAGACACCACTCTGTCGATGCCAATACCATCGAGTTCGACAGTTTCCACATCAAATGAAAGCTCTTGACTATCGCGCAAGACCGTCAGCTCAACCGACTCGGCCTGCATCGCCCGCTCGACCTCGCGAAATTTATTGGCCGGTTTGCCGTCGATTGCCAGCAGCACATCACCACTTCGCAGCAATTGGGCAGCTGGCGATCCTGCAACCGTGCTACCCACAGCCAGCATCTCGCGTCTATCAGCATCATGGGCTTCGTAGCGACGCGCCCACTCTTCGGGCAAGTTGAACTTCCTCACCGTAGCGAGCGGCATTGTCTGCCATTCCACCTCTAACGAACGCATTTGCTCGTCGCGCTGGATTAAACCGACCATATCGGCGACGACATCGGTCGGAATGCCCATATTGACTTGGGTCATATCGCGTCCCGACTGAAATGCGAAGCTTGCCCAAATTGCGAGGACGCGGCCTTGGCGATCCACGACAACGCCGTCGAAATCTCCCGGGCCGTTGACCAGCTCAACTACGTCGAGATTCGTCTCGCGAAATCTCAGTGTGCTGGATAACGGGAAGCTGGTCTGAGTAACTTGATCGACCTGGCTCGATTGCGAGCGCAGGCTGTGATCGGGGCTCAAACCCACAACGAAAACTTCGTTGCCAGTCTCAAACTCTGCTTCTGTAAGGATGGCGCTGCGAATGGGCGTGTCGCCGAGTGCTGCGGCATCGTAAGAAACGACAGCCAGATTGTGCAACGGGTGCACGTATTCGACGCGGCCGGGAATTTCGACAGACCCCGCAAAGGTCAGCCGGACGTCACCCAATGCCACCGGCACTGTGTTTCTGTCGACGACAACCAACCCCCGCTCGGCATCAACGACGACGCCAGTACCATAATAATAACGATCAGACACGCCGGACACGGTGTAGGGCATGCTGAAATTCACCAGAACGAGTGACGGAGCAATGGCCCGGACATGGCGTTCGCCGTCTGCAGGGAAACTGATGGTTTCAGGTTTAGTAACAGTTCGCTGTGGGCTCGCCGGCAGCGGTTCACAGGGCCATACGCCAAGACGATCATCTTTACGACATCGCGCCGCTGGAAACCAGCTGCGATTGTTCGTAATAAACCGCTGGCGCTCGTTGCTTGGATCGTCGAAAGGCAGGAACCGCACGCTGACCTGCTCGCCTTCGGGCAAGTCGATCAATGTTTCCTGCAAGTCGTCGAGGTCAGCAATGGGCTCACCGGCAACCGCCGTAATCAAGCTCGCACGCGGTATTGCGCCGGTGCCGAATACATAGCCGGGGTTCGCAACAAAGACCCCCGACACCGGCCGGTAGTAATGGCGTGCCTGTTGGTAGGAAAGGTTGTGAAAGACGCCGTCACCGTATTCCAAGTATTCGTCCGGAGTTATCTTGTCGAGATCGTCCACGGTGATTGCATGCGAAATCGTAACGCCGCCGCGCTCGAGCGTCAGTTCAATGGTCTTGCCGACATTGCTGTCGAGCACAGCCGCCAATGGTGAGAACGCGGAAACGAGTTCGCCATTTATACGCACCAATATATCGCCAGGCCGGATCAATCCTGCTGCGGCAGACTCCGGTATTACCTGCTCCACTACCAGCAAACCAGTTTGCTCTGGATGCGCTGCGCGCATTGCTGCCTCAGTATCCCCGGTAAGACCCAAACGGCGCAATTCCGGATAAGGCCGGTTTATGAACTCCGTTTGCAGCGTGCCCCGCGAAACCGGTTCACCAGACTGGATTTTTTCGAGCGCAACCCGGATCCGGTCAAGAGGAAGAAAAAAGCTCGAGGCTGCGCGTGTATTCGCGCCCGCATTGAGCGCGACAACCCGCCCCTCGATATCGACCACCGGTGAACCTGAGGAACCGCCTGACGTGCCGGATGCCGCCTGGTAATAGAATGTATTGAAATCATTGTAGCTACCGCGACCATAGTTTGGCGCCTGTCGATCGAGGCGCGCTATGGTGCCAGCCAAAATCGATAGCTGTTCACCGGCATCGTTGCCGATGACTCGAATCTCTCGACCGATTGGGGGAATAGAGTCGAGTAACGGCAACTGGGCCGGTTGCAGGAACTGTAAGTCGCGCGGATTGTATCGAAAGAACCCGAAATCGTGGACAGGATCTCGATAAATTGGAATGAGGTCCACTTCTTCTTGATTGTTGAAAATGGCCTGCGCACGCACTGGGCCCGGTGTAACCACATGACGATTGGTCAGTATCAGGCCTCGTTGAGCATCTACGACGAATCCGGTCGCTTGACTGGATTGATTGCGCTCGGTGTCGAATGACCTCGTACTATCCACTCGGATGGACACGACGCCGGTCGAGATTCGTTCGAGAGTTTGATCCCAGGTGGCCTCTTGGCCAGACGCCATGCTGCCAAGACATGACAATAAAACGATGCTGCTCAGATATTTCATGGGATCCATTCTATGCAAGTGTTCCGTATTGTGACCATCGATCAGATCGTTTTCTTTCCACTTGGTTCGATAATCCAAGTGCCCGAAGAATAAGTTGCCGCTTTAGCAGCGGCAGGCGATCGACAAAGTTTAGCCCTCCCAGGCGCAATGGTGCCAACGCACGCGGCGCTCGAAAGAGCCTGTCAATGCCGTCAAAGGCCGCTAGCATGGCCAGATTTTCGGCCTTGCGCGCCCGCTCGTACCGTCTTAGTACTCGCAAATCGCCTGGATCTTGGCCGCTGAGTACGGCCGCTTCGATCGCCTGTGCCAGCGACCAAGCATCCTGCAGACCCAAATTCATCCCTTGACCGGCGAGTGGGTGCACGGTGTGCGCTGCATCGCCTGCAAGCGCCACACGCGGCTGACAATAGCTAAGCGCATGTTGTGCACGCAGTGGCAACGAAACGCGCCTAGAACTCAATCTGAGGGCGCCCAGGACGCCGCCGCTGGCATGGCCAAGCGCCCTCTCGAACTGTGGCGCGTCTGTTTCCATCAGCGCTGCAGCTTCAGCATTGGGCAATGACCAAACGATGGAGCTGCGCCCATCGGCAAGTGGCAAAAAGGCCAATGGGCCACCTGGCAAGAATCTTTGCCAGGCCGTGGCTGCATGCTTAGCTTCGGACTCGATATGCGCAACGATAGCTTGTTGCTGATAGTCACGTTCCAATGCTTTGAAATCCATGCGCTTTCGAACAGCAGATTGAGCTCCATCGGCCGCTACCAGCAAATTCGCGGTTACTCCCTGTTCTGCGGAAGCCGTTAACAACTCGATGCAACCGTCGCGGACTTGCACGTCGGCCACTGTCGTGCTGCGCCGAATCTCGATTCGGGGATTGGCTTCTATAACGCTGCTCAGCGCGCTACGAATGAGACTGTCTTCGACGATGGCACCCAAATCAGGCTCGCCCACTGCAACGCTGTCGAACTGCAGCTTGCCTGAATGACGCCAAGTGGCGCCTTCCCAAATCTGCATGCGTCGGTATGGGCTCATCCGCTGCCCCGCAATCGCTCGCCAGGCCCCGGCCGCGTCGAGAATCTGCTGTGAAGCCCTGGATAGCGCATACACTCGCAAGTCGAGTTGCTCGGTTTCCCAATGCGGCGCTGTGCCCGCATCAATAATGGAGATTTGCAGACGCTCACAAGCGCGACTTGCCGCCAGCAATGCGCCCACAGCGAGCCCAACTGGCCCTGCGCCGACAATGACGATCTTATAAGTCGGACCCGTCACTCAATGAGGCCTCGACCACAAGCCAGACGCGGTAGTGTTCCGGAACGCCCCATCGCATGCCTCGCAAACAATGATTTGGCGCCCGGCAACAAGTCAAATGCAGTTAAGCCCAATGCCCGCGCATGACCAAAGCCTGGCAAAGGCAGACCAAACAGCTTAACGAGACCGTGAGTAATTCGCGCCAGCGTTGCCTGGTCACGACGTCGCCAATTTGCATATTGTTCGAGCACGCTGGCGGAGCCGATATCTGCTGTACCCGCATTGTTCATCAATGT
>JAHEEO010000113.1 GCA_024640665.1 Rhodospirillales bacterium
GATCACCATCGGTGCAGACAAACTCCAAACATGGCGGCCGATACTGCCCGCTACTAAACGCGGCTGCGTGTTAGATTCCGCCATGCAACTAAGCCGCAGCGACCACTAAGCGGCAGCACCCAATGGTCTAACGAGCGACGGCATCGAGATGAAAATCAAAGCTTCGACAACCCGGGCGCACGGAAACTGCATTCGACCATCCGGCATAACGAGATCGAGTGACCGCCCCGACTGCCGGAACTCGAAATATCTCGTCGGAAATCTCAACGACTTGTGGGTCCTTGATTACACCGTCGGTTTCCACCAAAAAACAAATAACGGCAGATCCTTCTTTAGCTTCGCGAATCGCTCTACGGGGATACCAAGGTGTCGCCATTACGTCAGGTATCAGTGGCGGCATTAGAAACCGCTCGCGTGCCAACAAATCATCGACTCGCGATGCAAGCTCGGGCAGCAGTTGCGCACACCACCAGCCGCCACTGCGGCGCAGGTTATTCCAGGTGCCGCCCAGCGTTGTGTAGTCCAGGTCGGCGGCGAAACTTCTTCCAGTTCTGGCCTCATGAAATGTCAGTTCGCGGCGGTTGGTTTCCCAACCGGATAGCGGCAGCCATTCATTAGTCCGCGAACCGATAATCGCTACTTGAGTCGTCCCACCGCTTTCGAACTTCAGCACAATTCGCTCATCGCTGGCAGCAGAGAATCCGTAGACAACACAGTTCCAGATTCCGGTTGGATCGATACGCGCCGAAGCAACTTCCGGCAAGACCGTCAAAAGAGGCGTTGATGCCAGCGCAATACAACCTAGTTGCGCTCGGGCAGCGCCGAATATTGCCGGCAGTAAAGAGCACACGATTACTGATGGTCCTCCATCGACACGCGTGGGCGTAAACCTGCTTCGTTGAGCATTCCTCGAATCTCGAAAAGTTGTCTTGCGTCAGAATTAATAGCCATTGCAGCTTCCAAGTCCAGTGTGGCTTCGGCATACATGCCCTTTAGCCAATAGGCGTAGCTGCGATTGCTCCAGGCTTGCCAATTGTGCTCATTGAGCTCGAGCGAATCATTGCAATAGCGAATTGCTAGGTCTGGCTCATTTTTACCGGCATGAGCGGCACACAAATTCGACAGCCCCGCTGCGCGGATGCTATCGGGCAGCGACGCCCGGTCGAGACCCAGCAGCGTTAGCTGAATTCCGTCGTCGTACTTGCCGAATCGAATTGCATCAGCACCCGCTGCCAATAACGAGTGCCCACCGCCTATCACTGTTCTGTTATCGGCTTGCCGATTCTCGAGCGCCCGGATGGTGTCGTCGTCTACCTGGGCACTGCAAACCGCTGAAAGACCGGAAAATACGAGACTGATCAATAATTTATCGGCCATTCCAATGCCTCCGTGAAAACTCACTAACCAATCGGGCAATTCATCAATTAGGTCGTTTAATATGCGCCAAGTTCCCGCCACATGCCAGCCACTGAAAACGAACTGTAAAGGAATCGATATGACCGTCGCTGCCGAGGCCGCCCAACTCATTGAAGATCACATGCCAATATGGTCCAGTAATACCCTGCAATTGGAGGCTGCTGTCGGGCATATCCTTGCGGAGGATATTGCGGCCGATCGTGATGTTCCGGCTTTCGACCGAGTCACGATGGATGGCATCGCGATAAACTTTTCGGCGTATTCAGCGGGTAGGCGCAGCTTCAATGTCTGCGGCGTGCAGGCGGCTGGCGTGGCCCCGCTCGCTCTGGACAACAAAGACCAGTGTGTGCGAGTAATGACTGGCGCTGTATTGCCGATTGCCACCGATACGGTCATTCCGATCGAACGCATCGAGCTAAACGGTGATGCCGCGGAGATTTCGTCGACCGCTCAAGTAGCCGAAGGTCAGTTCGTGCATCGACGCGGTTCTGATGGTGCCCAAGGATCTATTGTGCTCAAACGCGGCACACGAATTCGCTCACCCGAAATGGCCGTGCTGGCCAGCGTCGGCAAAGCGCAATTTCAAGTTACGCGGCCACCGAGAATTGCCGTCATTTCGACCGGCGACGAATTGGTTGATGTAGCTGAGCCGGTGTTGCCGCACCAAATACGCTCGAGCAATGGCCGAGCGATACAAGCAGCCATAACCCTGCATCAGTGCGGGTATGCAACGCGGACACGATTACGCGACGAGCCAGCTGATTTATTAGCAACCATCTCACGCCTGCATGCCGAGAATGACGTGCTGATTCTCAGCGGCGGCGTATCTATGGGCGATTTCGATTTCGTGCCGGGTGCATTGGATCATCTTGGTGCCAAACGCGTTTTTCACAGAATTGATCAAAAGCCGGGGCGACCCATGTGGTTCGGAGTTAGCCGCGACGGAAAACCTATCTTCGCTTTGCCCGGGAATCCAGTCTCGACCCTGGTCTGTTTAAGCCGGTATGTGATCCCCGCGTTGCGTACTTCACTTGGCGATGTAAACATACAAACGGAAATCGCGAGCTTGAGTGCAAACGTTACGGACGGACCCAAAGATTGGACATACTTCGTGCCGGTCACGTTGCAATGGCAGCGCGATGGACGCTTATTGGCAACTCCGCACAAGATAAACACATCGGGTGATTTTGCTTCTCTAGCTGGAACTGACGGCATAGCGGAATTGGGCATCGATGAGAATGCCCGCAACATAGGATCACCCGTCGCCATCTATAAATGGTAGGTTACGCAGCTGAGCGCTGAATCGTTTACGCGCCAGCGCTAGAACCAGAACGACAGAAACACCTGAATAACATCGGCTTCGAAGTTGAAGAACGGCTCTTCACCCGGCGCGACGCCTTGAACCCTTAGATCGCGAAAATCTTCGTAGTCGAACAAGATGTGGTCGTAAGACATACTGATCGTGCCACGATCCACGAACTTCCAGCCGCTGCGCACGATGTCGTAACTCACACCCAAGCCGAGTGTCGTACTCGTAAAAGTGCTGAGCTCTTTGTCGCGAGCCATGAAATTCTGCGAGCGAGAAAACGCAAACAGATCAGAAAAGAACCCGGCCCGATCCTGCGAGTAGGAACGTACGTTGGCTTCGAATATCCAACCATTATCCAGCGGATGCGTATAACCCAGTTCAAAAGCAGTTGCTTTGATATCCCATGAATCTGCATAGCTGCGGTATTCGCCATGAATGGCCGCGCGATATGGCAGGAAGTATCGGAACCGAATGGCGCCCGCATCACTGGTGCGAGTTCGAGGGTAAAGCTCGGTTTCATAGGAATAACCGCGCCCGCTTGCGCCATCGAGGAACCGCACCGAGCGATAGGGATTATTCAAGAAACCTTCATCGGTTATTGTCTCGAAGGACAGGCCAATCAACAGGTTCTTGGTAAGTATTTGAGACAGGCCTATGCGATATTGTTGTCGCTGCACAGGTTCGGAAAAATTCTCGTCCCCTCGGCGACCCACTTCATCATTGCCGACCGAATATCCCAATGAGATGGTTGTAAGATCGCCGAACATGTCTTGGCTGACCCCAAGACTGAATGTTTCTGCCGAATAGTCATTCTCCTGACTGGACGTAAAACCAACATTCAGCAGCCATTTATCATGCAAGAAATCCAGGCCAACGGAATTCTGCGTTCGCTTTTCTGTATATTCACTTGCAGTTGTAATGACGTCGATCGATGCACTGCTCACCTCATCGATGTAGTAGTTTGCAGACGCCGAAAACTTGCCGGCAAATTCCTTGCGGACCAATAACGATGGACCCTGAATTGTGACGCCGTCGCCATTATAGGAATGAAACAGCAGATCCGCGCGGTCCTCGGGCAGCACAGCCGCCATTGACTGCGAAACTATCGCGCCGGCCAAACATAGCAACAGACACGCAGCAACCACCCGACTGCGAACACCAGTCGTTCGCCTATATGCTCGCGCCGTGACCTTTTGTGAATGCTTCATGACACGCACTAATTGCAGCCGCAGCCGCCGCCGGAACTGCCGGTTGCCCCACGGGCACCCTCACGCGCCTCGTAGACATGGTGCATGTACGAACTAGAAACGGGATTGCGGTCAAACGACATGATCGGATCTGCAATTCGATCGCGCTCGTATGGCTTAACCCAGGGCTCAATGCCGCCGCAGCCAGTCAACGCAGCCACCAACAAAGCGATTCCAATGAGCCGCATCAAATATGCTGATCGCATGATTTACTCCCGCAACAAGGCTCGAATCTGGCTCTGATAATCATTCTCGTAGCCTTTCTGATAACCGTGGTGGATGAAACGCATGTTGCCTTCTCGATCTACCATTACGGTGCTTGGCATCGCCACAACATCGTACATTTCGCTGACGCTGTTTTTCGGGTCGAACAAGATGTCGAAGCTCACCGGCGTCTCTTCGAGAAATCTATCCGAAAGTCGCGAATCTTCCTCGACATTCACTCCAAGCAGCGTGAAACCCAAGTCGCTATAGCGCTGATGCAGGGCTTCAAGATGCGGCATCTCTTCGCGGCAAGGTCCGCACCAGGTAGCCCAGAAGTTAATCATCACGACATTACCGCGCAGATCATCCAGCGAGACCTGCCCCCCGTTGCGTGAATCGAGCGTGAAGCTGGGCGCTGCACCCGATAACTCACCTGCCAACGCAGGGAACGTCACGACTGCCGCGGCCACCAAAGTTGAAACTACCTTTCGCATCGTTGCACCTCCGTGTGCCCAGTGCTTAGAAAAAGAACGTCAAGCCAACATGTGCCTCGAGGTTATTCACCGTTTTTTCCTGGCCAAGCAAATCCACATCCAGTATGTGATCACGCACATCCACGTGAACTGCCAACCAATCGAGCGGCAAGAAACGCATTCCCGCGCCGAAATTAACCGTAAACCTGTCGTCCCCGGCAAATGTCGTTTTACCCACGCCGGCGATAATATAAAACGCTGTATTCAAGGCCCGGTTGCGGCCGATAAAGCTCTCGCCAGGAAACAGGTTGTACCCCATCGAAAGGTTATAGTAGGAGTAATCACGCTGTGGATCTGTGAGCAATTGCGCAGCACCGCTCAATCGCTCGAAACTGGTGAGCTCCGTCGTAGTCTGTCCGCCGGCCAATTCTACGAAGAAGCCTTCCGTTATGTGATATGCGAAACGCAGCCCAGAAACCGTGTTGACACCAAAGTCTTCGACGCTCATTTGCCCGGCGAAAAGACCTACCTCGAAGTCTTCTGTGTCAATTTCCGCTGGATCAATGACCCGGCGTTCAACCTCGGGCTCGATAACCGGCACAGGCTGGTCATTTTCAGCCTGCACAATGCTGCGTCGGCCACAACCGCTCAGACTCAGCGACAGCGTTGCCGCTAAAAGAAGAACGAGAAACCTGCTTTCCATTCTCTAATTTCCTCATTGTCATCACGGCTCGTAAACGTGACATACGTTTTATATTCCGTGCGAAATACAAACCTTCGCGTCAAGTACGTGCGCACGCCGAAGCCTGCAAGCGCAAAAGAATCGCGACGATCCAATGTGTCAACCAAAGTTGCCTTCGGTTTTGTGTTGATGGAACCGGTACCCAACGTAAAAAATGGAGACCACCGCTTTTCCGGAAACATCAGATGCATCACGTTTATGCTGTACATCTGGCTGTCTGAGAAGCGGCCCAAGACTTGCGCCAAACCGAGTTCAAGTGAGAGGTTTTCGGTCAGCGCAAATGCGCCATATGCCGAGATCACATTGGCGCCGCCAAAGTCTCCGTATAGCGTTCCTACCTCCCAGCGCCGGTCTCGATAGTCGCCTAGCGCCAAGCCGGGTATGTCGAATGCCTCGCCTTCAAGATCAAAAGTGCGCTGCAGCTGTTCCAGATGAACCCAACCTTCGACATCCCGTTCCACGCGAATCTGAAACCACTCGGTACGGCGCTTTAGTACTTCGACTTCTTCGCCGCGTTCGCCAATATAGAAAACCGGGTAGCCGCGACCAGGACCGCTATGCAACTCGATAAACGGATCGTCAATGACAACTCGAACGTATTCATCCTGAGCACGTGCAATGCTCGTGATAACAAGCATTGAGCAGACCATTATGAATACGCGTATCACGAGCTACATCACCGGCACGTCAAATGGATTGTTGTAGTACTGACCGCCGATATCCAGCCACTCGGCGATAAGGCGCAGCTCGTGCTCACTCAGTCTGCCCGCATGCGTGCCGCCCGGCTCAAAAATCGAGAAGAACCGATTGGAGTTATTCGCACCAGCTGCGCTCATGGAAGGCGCTACACCGACTGTTACAAGTATCGGATTGCCGTCGACATCGACTTGACCGCTATCGACCAGGCGGTCTTGCAACGCACCATTGACAACTTCCTGTTCGCTGTCTCCAAAGAGCAACTCGCGATAGGAATTGAAATGGTCCATTTGATCCGGCGATAAGCCGTCAGTCAGATCGAGTTGCGCAGCGGGTACCGCCGTCTGGTTCATTGTGTCGATAGGCGCGTGGCAACCAGAAGTCGCACATGAGTCGTCCTGCAAGACGATCGTTGGGTCGACCGGGTCAAGGGTCTGTCGAACGCGCGCCATAATCGGATGAATATGCGTTTCGTAGTTTATAACTGCGCGACAATTCGATGCCCAAGTGGACATGCACGTTGGCAACACTGGCGCAGTAAGTGCAGGGCTAATCACGACATTCGGATCGGCAGGCGTGGCGTTTAAGCCGCCGTATTGATAACTCACTGTCGCATCCGGCGCGCGCACGGCCGGATCAGTCCAGATATCGTTATAGATGAGGTCAAAGCTCGGCGCGAGAGCATCGGCGGTGTCACAACCCGGAACGGCTGGCGGACAGGTTACTGAGACCCCTAAGCGCGTACGCACCTCAGCCATCGTTTCGCCGAAGTCGGCAAACAGCGTGCTTACCGTATTAGGAAACGGCACGCTCGTGCTCTGCGCCCCACCGTAAGCGGGATCGAAAGCTGTTTGGCGACCGTGCGACAACTGTGCGTTCGTCACTGGGTCAACAGCAGCGGGATTGTGACAGCCGTTGCACCGCAACTCTTGACCGGGGCGCAACTGCAACCAGTTTTGATGCCGAGGCGAGATCCGATGACCATCTGCATCCAAGATGCTCACGGCCAACGGTACATTGGCCGGCACTTTTACTCGGACAGAACCATCCGGCTCTATCGGTGCATAGCCGACGATTTCGCGCATGCCTTGACGAATGTCGCGGCCAAATGCCGTGTTGTTCAGGTCAACAAGATCGTCATCAGGAATCGAAACAGCTTTGACTACCCGCAGAAACCGGGCGGGGCGTTGATCGGCCGTCGCCAGCGCGGGATCGGCCAGCGCGGCGATGCCCGCCGGAATCGTATCGACGCCATTGATGTCGTAAACACTGCGAATGTTCAAGATGCCAACACTTTCAGCCACTAAATTTGCGTCGGCACCGCCGCCTTGATCCAGATCAACAATGACCAGCGGTGACGTCCGGGGTTGGGCCGCGACGACATCTGCGATAAAGATCCCCTCCTCACCCACGACAATCGGCAGTTGGGTCTGATCGACGGGATCGTACATCCAGATGCCATAGAGCGGCGGCGCAACCTGTACGTTGGGATCCGCGAGATTCTCCGGGGTGCAGCCCGTGATTGCGGCATTAATGATCACACGGCAATTTGACCAACTCGCGAATACGCGATCGGTACCGTCCCACAGAGGAAATGCCGAACTGAAGCGACCGCCCGGAGACGGCAAAATGTCCGTTCGCACGTTATTGGATGTTGCTGATACTTGGGCAGGGCCTGGCATGCCGGCATTCAACGCAATCGGCTGCGTGTTCTCGACATAGGTCGTCGTATCTATTATGGCAACGTCACCGCCCAACTCGGGGTGATCGAATGGCCGGACAATCGCCATGACCCGGCCATCCATCATCTCGTGCGCATTGACGAATTGAATTTCCGAGCCGTCAGTCCCCGTGTTATGGCTTTCGGCGCCATATAGGAGCTCGAGACTTGTGCCGTCCGGGTTCATCTTGTAGAGGTTGATGCCATTAACGCCGCCAGCGCGATCCCAGCGGCTGAACAGGATTTGGCCGTTGTCGAGGACCGTTGGCGAATAATCGTGACTCTGATTAAACGATATCTGGTGCAGGTCGCTGCCGTCGTTATTCATAACGTGCAGAACCGAGGCGAATTCGTTGCGATTCTCGTCCAATGCCTCGAACTGCGGCTTGCCTTCGTCTAGCAAGACTGCCTTTGCGGTTCGCTGCCTTGTCGAAGTAAAGACGATGCGATCATCCGGCAAGTAGTGCGGCATGATGTCGTGCCCGTCTTCGGCCAAAATGTCGGAAGCAATGATCCGGCGTAACGAGTCTGTTTCAATATCGTACTCCCACACATTCCAAGTGGGTTGGTCTTCAGCAGCCAGATTTTCATCAAACGGCCCACGCATTGAGAACAGCAAACGGTTGCCATCCGCCGAAATCTGTACGCCCATGACGTCACCGAGACCTTGAGTCTCACTTGCCGATACATTGGTTTCGGGTGCACTCGGGGAGGCGCGGTCGCGAACAAACAGGTCGGTGCCCACGTGGAATCGATCCAAGACGCGTAAGTCCGTGCTGGCTTGTAGAGCCATGTTGGCGTCCAACAACGGTCCTTTCGTGTAGGCAATTGGGAAATCCAGCGCTACAGGGTCTGGATCTTGCCCCGTGCCGACGCCGACACTGCCGTCACCGCCGCTGCACGCGGCCAAAAAGCTTGCGCTGAGCAATCCAATGCTCGCAAGTTGCAGCTTGCGTTTAACAACTGCCAAAGAATAGTTCGCGTATGTGCTCATCGGGGTTCCCTCTCCGTTCGACATCGCAGAAATAAGCTTCGGTTTTGTGATTTGCGTCTACTAAACATCGGTCACTTTGCAGTGCATACGCACGCCAAACGCGCGAAGCGGATCTACATAACCCAACCTTGCGCCGCGGAAAATTCAACTTAATACCTTCATCCGCAATCATGGGCTTACAAGTTCACCGCTACCGTTAACGCGATCACAGAACCTATCCGGACCAAAACTTGGCCTCAATGTGTGAACGAGTTCTCCTTTGGATTTCAATTGAACAGGGGATTAGCGAATCCATTTCACTTAACCGACAGTCAATCGAACCCAGCCTCAAAAACTATGCGTTCACTCACCAAATACAGACTACACGTCGGCTAGTGTGGCAGCGAAACTGTCGCGGAATTGAGACGTCGCCAATTGCTTACATTTTGGCGGCGATAAATATTTGTGGTGTAGTTTCGCCACGCACAACGTACTTAGCTACCAACAGGACGATGGTAATGGTCAAGACGCACGGAGCACTAACCTTGAACGAATTAGCGTGTTCATTCGCAAAGCGTAGCGCACAGCTAGCAATAGCTGTAAGCATAATCGCAACAAGCACGAGCTTTGCACAAAACCGCGAGCAAGCGCAGCGAATTCATGACCGCCTAGCAGGCGTGCCACCTACTTCTGCTGTGCTTGACCAAATGGTCGCTGCGCCAGACCCAATCGACGCTGCGATGATCGCCATGGACAATCCCAACTTTTACACGGTAACGCTAAAAAACTTCGCTGCACCGTGGACTAACCGGGACCAAAGCGTGTTTGTGCCGCTCAAT
>JAHEEO010000114.1 GCA_024640665.1 Rhodospirillales bacterium
ATCATCACGGTCTCAGCTGCGGTAGGCACAGTCGTGGGGTTAATGGGGCTTTTTGTTCAAGGAAAATCGCGGCATACCCCGATTCCTTTTGGCCCTTATCTGGCAGCAGCCGGCTGGGTGGCTTTGGTTTGGGGCGATCGCTTGCTCGAACTGTATCTAAGCGTCATGCTCTAGCGCGTGCTCACTATTGGTCTCACCGGCGGCATCGCATGCGGCAAATCGACGGTTGCCCGCATGTTTGTCGAATTTGGCGCCACCCTTGTCGATACAGACATTGTGGCACGCGAAGTGGTCGCGCTGGGCACGCCGGGTTTACGAGCCGTCACCGATGCCTTCGGCGCATCAATTTTGGCCGCGACCGGCGAACTCGACAGGCGCCGAATGCGCGCCATCATATTCACAGATGCTGGCAAACGCCGCCGACTGGAAGCCATTCTCCATCCCCGCATTCGCGCAGCAACACTCGAGCAGATGCAAATGGCTCGTGGCCCCTACCTGATTGTCGCAGTGCCCTTGCTGGTGGAGACTGACTTTTCGCAGCTCGTCGACAGAGTACTTGTTGTCACGTGCGAGAGAGATCAGCAGATCGAGCGCTTAATGGGGCGCGACAACGTGACCCGCGAGCAAGCCGAAGCCATGCTTGCTGCTCAAGCCGACGACAGCGCGCGTTTGGACGCCGCCGATGACGTCGTAGACAACAGCACTGCCGCAAGTGTCACTCGCGCGCAGGTTTACCGGCTGCATAAAAAATATCTCAGTAGCGGCGATTATTGCCGTATTGAACGTCGTCGCGCAGAATAGGCGCTATGTTCGAACTTATCGACAATTCTCCCGTGCCTATTGCCGAGCCTGAAGAAATCTGTTTCGAGCAACCGGTAACAGAACGCATGCGTACCTTCTTGCGCCTCGAGTTCTTGTATGACCAAGCGCGCTTCCACCGTGATAACCAATCAGATTTCAGCGCGCGTGCAACGGTATCCAGCATATTGGAAATCATGGCAATACTTGGGCGTGGCGACGTCCGCGCAGAAGTGCTGAAGGACCTCGAGCGGCAAACTGAACGGCTGGCCAATTTTCGCCGAATGCCAGGCGTCGATGGGGATCGATTGAATCGGCTCATCGCCAACTTAGACTCGCATAAATCCGATCTTACGGACATAGGCAGTCATTTCCTGCAGCCATTGAAGGACTGCGATTTTCTGAGCGCTATTAAGCATCGCAGTGCCATACCCGGAGGAACCTGCACGTTCGACCTCCCGGATTTTGGCTACTGGTTGAATCTGCCCTTTGCGCAACGCACCCAGCAGATCACCGAGTGGCTGCAGTCGCTTGGTCCCCTGTGCGACTCGGTGTCAGAACTCTTATGGCTGACGCGCGAAGCAGGAGAGCCAGTGAATTGCCTGGCGGAGGCCGGTTTTTACCAACATAATCTCGATCGCAATACGCAGCTCAACCTCATTCGTATTCATGTCGCTAAATCCGCAGGCGCTTTCCCTGCGATCAGCGCGGGCCGGCACCGCTTTTCGGTCAGGTTCGTGGAATGGCGGGGCATTGAACGACGCCCAGTGCAGACAACCAGCGATGTGCACTTCAGCCTGATGCTTAGCTAGCAAGACTAGCTAGCTGGGACCTTCTAGTTGCCCGCTGAAATGGCTCCGCAGCGCGGCAACAATGGGCGCATCCGCTGCAAGTAAATCGAGCGAGCTGATTTCGTTGACATGAGCCCAGCGCAAATCCTGGCCTTCATTACTGACCGGAACGCCCGCATAGGCCTCGACGAGCCAGATATCAAGATTCACGCGTCGATCACTGTAGTCGTGACTCAAATTCAGAAACGGTTTTGCAGCCTGCACGGCGATGGCGAGTTCTTCAGCTAATTCGCGCTGCAAAGCGACGAAGGGCGGTTCGCCCGGGCGAATTTTGCCGCCGGGAAACTCCCATTTACCCGCCATATGCGTTCCGCGCCGGCGTCGATTTAGCAGTACCTGACCGGCATCCTCATCAGTGAGTAACCCCACGACAACTCGAATCACCCTAGCTCAATCTGCCGTGACATTGCTTAAATTTCTTGCCCGAACCGCAATGACAAGGTTCATTTCGACCTAACTTGCGTTCGCCGCGAACAAAGGGCTCCGCCGCTTGGTGAGGCTCGCCACTCGCGGGCGATGTTCTCCCTGACTTACCAGGCTGAATGGCACCGCGAGCAGACGCAGGGTTGCCCAGCGCCGGTCCGGGTCCGGGCGGAGGTGCCGCCGCCACATCGGCCAAAGAAGGCGCCGACGCGTGCTGAAACTGCAGGCCCGTGGCAGGCGGGGCCTGGGGACCAACTGCCGATACATCTTCCGGCCTCCGGACTTGAATTTTCGCCAGTATTCCAATGGTGTCTCGCTTGACTCGGTCGAGCATGTCCGAAAACATCTCGAACGCCTCGCGCTTATACTCCTGTTTTGGATTGCGCTGCGCAAAACTGCGAAGCCCGACATACTGGCGCAAATAATCCAGTGCAGCGATGTGCTCCTTCCAATTGCTATCGAGCTGTCGCAGCATGATTTGACGCTCGATTTCTCGCATAACCTGGGGGCCGTATTCGGCGACCTTGGCAGCGTATTGCGCATCTGCAATCTTTTGAATCTCTGCACGCAGTTCGGCCTCACCAGCCTCTTCATGTTCTGCGAGGTAGTGGCTCACATTGAAACTCACACCAAGCTCCGCATCGAGTGCTGCATGAAGGCCGTCTTTGTCCCACATGTCTTCAACGCTTTCCGGCGGAATGTGCTCACCGACCATTTGATCGATAACCTCTTCACGGATATCTTCAATGGTGTCGCTGATGTCATCAGCCTCCATTAGAGAGTTGCGCTGCACATAAATGACTTTGCGCTGGTCATTGGCAACATCGTCGTATTCAAGCAACTGTTTGCGTATATCAAAGTTATGCGCTTCTACTTTGCGCTGCGCTCTCTCGATTTGCCGCGACAAAAGCTTGCTCTCGATTGCTTCGCCCTGCTTCATGCCGGCCCGGGACAACAAACGCTTGGTGCGCTCGGGATCGCCGAAAATACGCATCAAGCCGTCTTCCATCGACAAATAAAACCGGCTTGAACCCGGATCACCTTGGCGTCCGGAGCGACCGCGCAATTGGTTATCGATACGCCGAGACTCATGGCGTTCGGTACCCACTATGTGCAGACCACCAGCTTCCAGGACTATGTTGTGCCGATCCTGCCATGACTTGCGGGCTGCATCGATCTGAGCCTCGTCCGGATCCTTTAGCGCATTGAGTTCCGCGTCAAGGTTGCCACCGAGAACGATATCCGTGCCTCGCCCAGCCATGTTGGTTGCAATGGTGACGGCGCCTGGCTGCCCCGCCTGAGCAATGATCTCGGCTTCCCGCTCATGATATTTTGCGTTGAGCACCTCATGCTTGATCTTTGCTGCTTTGAGGCGCTTCGAGAGATCTTCAGACGTTTCAATTGTCGTCGTTCCAACCAAGACCGGCTGACCGCTCTCGTTGCACTGTGAAATATCCTCGAGAATCGCTGCAAACTTATCTTCGACGGACAGATAGACTAAATCCGGCGCATCGTCGCGCACCATCGGCATATGGGTTGGAATCACGACCACTTCCAGGCCATAAATCTGTTGAAATTCATAGGCTTCGGTGTCGGCTGTACCGGTCATACCGGACAGCTTGTCGTAAAGACGAAAATAATTCTGAAAGGTAATGGAGGCGACCGTCTGATTCTCTTCTTTAACGCGCACACCTTCTTTCGCTTCGATCGCTTGATGCAAACCATCTGACCAACGCCGACCCGCCATTGTGCGACCTGTGAATTCATCAACGATAACGACCTCATCGTCGGCCACGATGTAATCAACTTCGCGTTTGAAAAGCGCATGGGCACGCAATGCAGCTGTTAAATGATGCATCAGCTTGATATTGCCCGCGTCATAAAGGCTGTCACCCTCGTTGAGAATGCCAGCTTTGGCGAAAATCTCCTCAACACGCTCATGCCCTTCTTCGGTCAAGTGCGCCTGCTTGGTCTTTTCATCGACGGAATAATCGCCAGGAACAATTAGCCTGCAAACGGCAGATTGGCGTTTGCTGTTCTTCTTTGCGTCGTCTGCATCGTCGTTTGCATCTCCGACGGCGGATTTATTGGCTGCAATCAAATGCAAACCGCGCTCCCGCGCTGTGGCAAGTCCTTGGCTCAAAGTCGTCTCGCCGAGTGACTTACCGTCCACGTCCAACAGTTCAAACTTGGTCAGTTGAATATCTTCATTAGCGTCGCCGGCAGGCGGATCATGAATAGTCAACTTTGGAATGAGCTTGTTGATTCGAACATAAAGCTCTGTGCTTTCTTCGGAGCGCCCAGAAATGATCAGCGGCGTACGCGCCTCATCAATCAGAATCGAGTCGACTTCATCAACGACGGCGAAAGCCTGACCACGCTGGACGCGATCCTGCGGCCGGAATGCCAAATTATCACGAAGATAATCGAAGCCGAATTCATTGTTGGTGCCATAGGTAATATCTGCCGCGTAGGCAGCACGTTTTTCTTCGACTGACTGACCACTGTGAATTACGCCAACCGTCAATCCTAAGAATTCGTAGATCGGTGCCATCCACGCAGCATCGCGCTGAGCCAGATATTCGTTGACAGTCACGATATGGACACCGTTTCCGGCAACTGCGTTTAGATAGGCGGGCAATGTCGCCACAAGCGTCTTACCCTCACCAGTGCGCATCTCGGCAATGTTGCCTTCGTTTAGAACGAGGCCGCCAATGAGCTGAACGTCAAAGTGCCGCATGCTTAGCGTGCGCCGCGAGGCTTCACGAACGACGGCAAAGGCTTCGGGCAACACGGCCTCTAACGAACCCGTTTCAGCGTACTGCGTACGCAGTTCGTCAGTCTTCGCGGCAAGCGCGGCATCGTCCAACCCACTGATCGGCTCCTCCAGCGCATTAATCTTGGTGACGATTCCGCTGTAGCGTTTGATGAGGCGCTGATTTCTGCTACCGAATATTCCAGTAAACAGGCTTGAGACGAGATTGGCCAACAGGAGGCTCCCAACTAACGGAACTAAACGCCGTATTCTAAGGACAAGGAGAGCATTTGGGGACTCTGCGACGCAAACTCAAGGGCTTGCACGGACGAGTTGGCGCCGAATGCGCCGGATTTACTACTGAATGAAGGTAAGTGGATCGACGCTACGACCGTCTTTCAGCACCTCGAAGTGCAGATTTGCGCCTGTTGCCCGACCCGTATCGCCCATATGGGCAATTCTCTGCCCGCGCTTGACGGTGTCGCCTACAGCAACCAAATTATTTGAATTGTGCGCATATCGCGTTGCATAGCCATTGCCATGGTTAACTTCGATCATTTCGCCATAGCCATACCGCGGCCCAGACCAGACCACAACGCCGGAGGCCACAGCGACAATATCGTTGCCTTCGCGGCCCGCGAAATCAATACCTTTGTGGAATGCTGCACGACCGGTAAATGGATCCGTTCGGCTACCGTAACGCGATGAAATATAGCCAGATTCTACAGGGCGACCTTCCGGATGCACTTCGTCTTGAAGCTTACGGTCCAGCAAGAAATCTTCGAGGACATTGAGTTGTTGATCGCGATTGACGAGTTGTTGGTCTAGATTGTCCAGCGCAGTCATGACGTTACCCAGCTGCAGAGACTCGGCATTGGGAAGCAACTCTTCGGGTCCGCCCAACGACGGTGACGATGTGAAATCGAATTCACCATCGCTGAGTCCGGCCATTTGCGTCAACCGGGCACCCAGCGCATCGAGCCGGACGACATGCGCGTTCATTTGACCGAGACGCAACGCCAGTGCGTCGACGCTCTTCTGCAGCGCCCCGCGCGTCGCATCCAAAGCGCTCTGTTGTTCGGCAAGTTCTGCACGCCAGTTGGCCAGTTCAGCTTGAGGATTCGCAATCCCGTAGCGGCTCGCCATGCGATATCCGCCAGCAAATATCGCTGCAAACACCGCAAGCGCCAAGCAGGCTGCGATGCAGCGGGCGGCCCCGGAGTCGAAACGAAGCTGACCGATGCGGCCGCGTTGCTTGGATAGGAGAATTAGGTGCATTGGCGAAGTCCCGGAACTGCTGTTCTAATGTTTATTTTGGGCACGACCCGAAAGCCGACCGCCTTTGGGCGATAGAATAGCAGCGTCTTCGACATAACAACACTCGGTAACCCCGCCATCTTCGGATCATCTCCATTAGATCGGTGGCTTTGCGTCCTGCCCTTTCGAGCAGTTTGCCCTTTTCGATAGCCCGACAATGCCTAGAAAATCTACTAAACTCAAGAAACTAGCGTCAAAACGTAGACTCGGGTCTCATTAATGGAACGATCTAAACCACGCAGCCTCGGCGAAATGCTGATTTCCGGCGCCACTGGCGACCTGGCGGCACAAGCCCGCGCCCGTCGCGAAGTGACCGAAGATATCAGGGCTTTGCTGCCGCCGGACGAAGCCGCTGAGCTGATCGGGGCGCATTGGCAAGCAGATGGCTGCCTCGTGCTGTCAATGCGATCTGCGGTTTGGGCGGCCCGGGTGCGCTTCCGCCATCAGGCGCTGGGCGTCGATAAACTCATCGTCCGCGTCGCACCACAGGGCGCACCCCAGGGCACACCACAGGGCACACCACAGGGTGCGCAACGGTGAGCGCGGCCGTTGCTTTTAGTCGGCGTAACCTGACGCGAGCTGATAGGAGACCGGAGAGCGGCGCTGCTCGTCAAAATTCACTGCCTCGTAGGCATCCGGATGAGCCAGCAGTTCTCTGAGCAACAGGTTGTTTAGCTGATGGCCGGACTTGAAGGCCGAGAACGCGCCAATTAGGCAGGATCCCAGCAGATATAGATCGCCGACAGCATCGAGCACTTTATGCCGAACGAATTCATCACAGAATCTTAAGCCGTCTTCGTTGAGGACACGGTATTCGTCCATGACGATGGCATTGTCGAAACTGCCGCCCAGCGTTAGATCTTTAGCACGCAAGGACTCTAAGTCACGCAAGAATCCGAAAGTGCGTGCGCGGCTGATTTCTTTCAGAAATGTTGTTGTCGAGAATTCGAAATCGACTTCCTGACGATGCTTTCGCAGCGCCGGGTGATCGAAGTCGATCTGAAAGTTGAGGTGAAACCCATTGTACGGCGCCAATCTGGCCCATTTGTCGCCTTGCTTAACCTCAACAGGTCGAATTATTCGAATAAAGCGCTTAGGCGCCGATTGTTCTTCGATTCCTGCCGATTGCAGCAAAAACACAAACGGTGCTGCACTGCCGTCCATAATAGGCACTTCGGCGGCGGTCAAATCAACATAAGCATTGTCGATGCCGAGACCAGCCATCGCTGCCAGTAAGTGCTCGACTGTGGAAACTTTGGCATCGCCTGACTGGACTGTCGTTCCCAATTCCGTCTGCGACACATTGAGCGCGTCCGCCGGGATATCAACCGGCTCCGGTAAATCGAGGCGCCGAAACACGATCCCCGTGTGCACTGGCGCCGGGCGCAGCGTCATGTACACCTTGGCGCCACCGTGCAAGCCAATGCCAGTGGCGCGAATCGTATTCTTAAGCGTTCGCTGTTTCAAAGTAGTCCCAATGCCCTAGCCCTGCATGCTTGCGCGCCAGGGCATCAACGTCGAAGCGAAGAAAGCTACCACAATCGCTCGCGAATCAACAAGGAACATGCCGGGCTTGCGTATCCCGGCTCAGTCCTGCTGCTTGCGCAAAAAAGCCGGGATATCCAACAGTTCGACCAAGTCTTCTTGTGGCTCTTCGATTCCATCGCCGACTGCGCGCTTGCGCTGAACGGTCGGCGTCTCCAGATCGGCATAATTTCGTTCGCGCTGCGAACGTTCGACCTGAGGTACGGCGCGAACACGTTGCCTTGCTACCTCGTGCTGAATGCCCTGACCCAAGCCAGTCGCGACGACGGTTACACGCAATTCCTGGGTCATGTCGGGATCGATGACTGTGCCCAGCACGACCGTAGCCTCATCCGACGCGAACTGCTTAATCGTATCGCCAACTTGACGGAATTCTCCGATCGACAAATCCATCCCGGCGGTGACATTGACCAATACGCCTTTCGCCCCGGCAAGATTGATGTCTTCGAGTAACGGGCTGGAAATGGCTGCCTCGGCCGCTGTCTGTGCCCGGTTTTCACCGGTAGAAATACCCGAGCCCATCATGGCCATGCCCATCTCTGACATCACCGTTCGCACATCGGCGAAATCAACGTTGATCAAACCGGGCCGAGTAATCAGCTCTGCAATGCCCTGTACGGCACCTTGCAGTACTTGATTCGCAGCCGAGAACGCATCCAGCAAGGTCGTTTCCGGGCCCAGCACAGTCAGCAATTTTTCGTTAGGAATCGTGATTAGAGAATCGACATACTTGCCAAGTTCGGAAATCCCTTCTTCGGCTATTCGCATGCGTTTTGGGCCTTCCATTTCGAAAGGCTTAGTAACAACGGCTACCGTCAGTATTCCCAGTTCCTTGGCGAGTTGCGCCACGACCGGTGCAGCACCCGTGCCGGTGCCACCGCCAAAACCGGCGGTGATGAACAGCATGTCCGCCCCGGCAATTACTTCCAACAACCGGTCACGGTCTTCCATCGCAGCTTGGCGACCCACATCGGGACTCGCGCCAGCACCGAGCCCTTTCGTAATATTACAGCCGATCTGAATGCCGGTTCTCACGTTGGCGCCTTTGAGTGCCTGTGCATCGGTGTTTGCACAAATGAAATCGACGCCTTCGATGCCGGTCTTCACCATATGCGCAACCGCATTGCCGCCACCGCCGCCGATACCGAGCACCTTTATTTCGGCGAGCTCCATGTGGCCGTCCATTAACTCGAACATTCGCTAATCTCCTCAAGCATGAATTTCAAAATACAAATGAGTCTAAAAATTTCCTTGGAACCAAGCCTTCAATCGACTAAAGACGCCGCGGCCTGCTCTGCCTCGAGGGCCTTTCGCTTGAATTGCGTCTTTGCCATAGAGCAATAAACCCACGCCCGTGGCATGAATCGGATTTCGCACAACATCAGACAGACCCTCTACATGTTGTGGTATCCCGAGCCGGACCGGCATGTGGAACACTTCTTCGGCCAACTCGATCGCGCCTTCCATTTTTGAGCTTCCACCAGTCAATACGATGCCTGCTGCCACCATCTCGGCGAATCCGGAACGGCGCAGCTCATCCGAGACGAGTTGATAAAGCTCCTCATACCGAGGCTCGACAACTTCGGCCAATGTTTGACGAGCCAAGCGGCGCGGCGGCCGGTCGCCAACACTGGGCACTTCGATCGTTTCATCTGGATTCGCCAGATGCGATAACGCACAGGCATACTTGATCTTGATTTCTTCGGCGTATGGGATCGGAGTCCGCAAAGAAATAGCGATGTCTTTTGTAACTTGATCGCCGGCGATGGGAATGACAGCGGTATGCTGGATTGCACCATCGCAAAATACTGCGATATCTGTGGTGCCACCACCCATGTCCACGATGCATACGCCAAGCTCTCGTTCGTCTTCGGTTAACACCGAATAGCTGGAGGCGAGTTGTTCAAGCACAAC
>JAHEEO010000115.1:0-446 GCA_024640665.1 Rhodospirillales bacterium
GTATGTTTTCACGCCGCCTTCGAGCGTTTCCAGCGTCTCGACATCAAACGCAGCCACTTGCAGTGGATTTGCGGGACGCGGGCCAAAACCGCCGCCACGGAAACCCGTTGCCCACTGCACGTATGTCATCAGGTCGTCGTTGATCTGCCAGCTCAAGCCGATCTTAGGCGACGTTTCCGATGCCTTGACAGCAACCTGGGTATTCGGGATGACGATGCTGCCGTCGACGAAGTTTTGTCGGAATACGTTGACGATTTTTTCATCCTCGGTTTGCCGAACGCCAGCTGTGATGCTCAATCGCTCCGTAAGGTCGTAGGTGCCATGCACAAAAATGGCCGAGTTTTCGGTCGTCTGCACATCCTTGTGATTGTTCGTGGACAGAATGAATGGATAGAGGAAGTTCCAGCCTTGGTTGGAGTCGTCAGCCTCATACATATAGATGCCGG
>JAHEEO010000115.1:456-9577 GCA_024640665.1 Rhodospirillales bacterium
CCAAACGACCGTCCGCAGCCAATCCCGTCAACCGGAATTCCTGAGTAAACTGCTCATGGATACTTGTGTCCCAAGTATGGTCGACCGGTAGCGGCGTGCCGTCGGAGTCGCGACCAAAGGAGTTCTCGAACTCGCGATACGACGTCACAGACTTGAACTGCAGGTTATCGGAAATATCAACTTCAATTTCTGCCGATACGCCCCAGTGTTCCATCACGTTGACGTTTTGCACATCGAGATTGAACAGTGGATCACTGCCAAAGCGATGGTAGCCCGTGTAGTTGCTGCTTGTTATGAAGCGATCATCGTACGGCAGATTGAACACAGGTACGGTCACTCCGTCACTGTACTGCTGGTTGAAATTGAAGGCTGGATTCAGGAACGTGTATTTATCCGACGGGCCTTTCTGGTCGATCTCCGTGATATCGGCCGACAGATTTACTTCCACGCGGTCACTTGCCAGCCAGCGCAGTGCGACACGACCGGACTGGACATTCTCGTTGCCGAGCGTGTCGACAACGCAACCGTTTTCAGAACGAATATCCTGCGGCCCGATTTGGCGCTGCAAATCGACTGGCGCTACTTCAGGTAGTGGGAGGGCAATACCAAAGGTGGTGTGAGTCGCACCTGGCAAAATACCAGTGCCGCCGCCGCCAAGGCTGCCGGGCCCGTTGACGCATTCATAATCAAGAATGTCGAAGTAACCATCGCGTTGTTTTGAAGAAGCGGAAACGCGCGCGAAGAGTTTATCTTCAATCATTGTCAGATCGTAAGCACCACGTAGATCGATACGGTCGTAACTGCCCATGGTCACTTCGACGTTGCCTTCGTTGCCGCCTTCTGGCTTGCGAGTGATCAGGCGGATGGTGCCGCCGATGGCGTTCTTGCCGAATAGGGTGCCCTGCGGCCCGCGCAGGATTTCTACGCGCTCGAGGTCGAGCAAATCAAGAATCGCACCTTGTGGCCGTCCGTGATAGACATCGTCTATGTAGATAGGCACGCCTGGCTCGAACGACAATGAATTATCACCGAGACCTACGCCTCGAATAAACGCGGCCGCGGTCGAACCCCAGCCTGCGCCGAGCGGTTGAATAATCGTGTTCGGTGAAAACGCGTCCAACATGGTGACGTCGGTCAAATTGCGCACTTCCATGTTTTCGCCGGTAAAAGCCGTAATGGCCAGCGGTGTTTCTTGCAGGTTTTCTTCGCGAAAACGAGCCGTAACGACCACTTCTTCCAGCGCGCCACTACCCTGCCCAAAACTCGGTGCGGCGCTGCCGAGTAACGCAGCTGCAACTGCAGCGCTCAGCGTGGTATACGCGACACGCGGTCGCGAACATTTAGTGATTCTCATCGATTCCCCTTGTGGACGTTTTGATTAAAGTCGGTTTAGATTTTTAGATGTTGTAAAATGGCAACGAAATACGTTGCGAGCATCAACGCTTGATGTTCTGACGTTATATTGACTCTTACCAACTCTGAAAGTTTCTGTGCGATGGGATGAAGATGCTCATTCCAATCCGCAATATTATCAGCGTTTATTGCTAGGATTCGCTTTAGTCCGATTGGAGAGCCAAGATCATGGGTCGTATCGTCAAGCTGCTAGGGATCGTCGTTGCTGCCATTGTCGTGCTGCTAGTCGGCGCAACATTGTTTATCACGATGTTCGTCGACCCGAACGACTACAAAGACCAGATTAGCGCTGCCGTATCTGAGTCGACTGGTCGCGAGTTTGAGTTGACCGGCGATCTGGAATTCTCGGTTTTTCCAAGCCTTAGAATTGCCGTGGGTCCTGCCAGCCTTAGCAATGCGGCGGGATTCGGCGCTGAGCCGTTCGCAAGTATCGAGGGTGCAGAACTCCAGGTTGCGCTGCTGCCGCTGCTTTCTGAGCGATTGGAAATCAGCCGCGCCAGCCTGCAGGGACTCAATCTCAATCTGATGCGCAATGCCCAGGGCCGCAACAATTGGCAGGATTTGGGCAGTCAATCGACCGGTGAATCGGCGGGACCGGGCAGCTCGGCCGGGTCTGAGGGGGGTGCAGCAAATCTCGCCTTGGATATTGCGTCGATTGCCATCGACGACGCCCGTGTCGCATGGCGTGACGCCCAGACCGGCAACGATTGGGTGCTTGATAACTTCACGATGGAAGCCGACGATTTTGGCCAGGGCACAGCCTTTCCATTGCGCATGACTTTCGAACTCGCTGGCGATGCGATCACGGTTGCCGTTGTATCAGACATGAACGCGACGCTCGATCTCGCGCAGAATAACTATCGGCTCGAAGACCTCACGGTCGATATCGACGGCTCCGGCAGTGCCTGGCCGGGCGGTGAGGGCAGCGCCGAACTCCAGTTCGATGCCTTCGTTGCGGATCTCAATGCGCAGACGATCAGCCTGCAAAACCTTCAGCTCGCAATGCTCGGGCTCAATGTAACCGGTACGCTGCAAGGCACGAATGTACTCTCAGATTTGGCGTTAGGCGGGGCAATCAACATTGCTCAGTTTGATCCACGGGGCTTGATGGAGGCGTTCGACGCTGAAATTGAAACTGCCGATTCTGCTGTATTGGGGCGGGCCAGTGCGAGCGCAGAGTTTGCGTATAATGCGCGCGAAGTCTCATTGAGCAATCTGCGTCTGGAACTGGATGATTCGTCATTGACGGGACGGGTTGCCATTGTTGGTACACGTTTCGACTTTGATCTCGATGTCGATGCCATCAACATAGACCGTTACCTTCCGCCTGCTACCGAAGAAGTGGCAGAGGCAGACGAAGGGTCACTGGACGAAGTCGACCTGCCGATTCAACCGCTGCGAAATTTCAATGCTCGAGGCAACCTGGCGTTTGCCGCAGTCCAATTCATGGGCTTGAGCTTTACCGATGCTGATTTCGATCTGCGTGCAAGCAACGGCCGGCTGAGCTTGGCGCCCAGCGGATCGATGTATGGCGGCAGCTATTCAGGTAACGTCGTGATCGAAGTGGTTGGCGAAGCGGCCCGCTTGTCACTGCAACAGACTATCGATGGGATAGACATGGCGCCGTTTGCCCGAGACTTTCTGGATTCGGACATGATTTCTGGAACAGGTGATTTAAGCCTGGATGTCAGCGCCACTGGCGCCAATCTCGGCGCTATTCGCCGGGCCCTCAATGGCGATGTCGCGTTTGAGATTGCCAATGGCGCATGGGAAGGCACAGACGTTTGGTTTGACCTTCGACGCCTGAGCGCTGTCAGCAGCGGAGGGTCGGCGCCTGCGAGGCCAGCCGGACCTCGGCGCACACCGTTTACGTCAATTGCTGCGACGGGTGCGCTTGCCGACAGTGTTTTGACAAACAACGATTTGACTGCAACCTTGCAGTATATGAGCGTAGCGGGCTCAGGTACCGCGAACATATTAACCGACGCGATCAACTTTGATCTGACTGCACGATTCGCAGATAACCAGGCATTCGAGAATGCACCGGAGCTAGCAAACCTGGCCGGCGCGCAATTGCCGCTCACGGTCACCGGCACGTTGGCAGCGCCTTCAATTCGCCCGGATTTTGGAGCTGTCGTCCGAGCGCGAGCACAGCAAGAGGTTCAAGAACGCGTCGAAGAAGAAAAAGAAGATCTTCGAGATCGAGTGCGTGATCGACTGCGAGGGTTGCTTGAATAATGCGTAGAGCGCCGCTGTCTGGCATTGTTGCTGTAGTTTTGATGAGCGCACTCGGCGCTCAATCAGCGACGCTGGATGATATTCAGGTAACAAGAAAGCGAGGCCGTTACGAACTCGTTGCGCAAACCTTTCTGTCGGCGCCACCGAAAGCGATCTATACCGTATTGCTTGAGTATGACGAAGATGCTTTTCAAAGAATTTCGAGCGTATATAAAGAAAGCAAGTACTTAGACCCGGCACCCGACGGCAGACCCATGGTCTATACCGTCATGGAGGGTTGCATCATGTTCTTCTGCAAGAGCATGCGGCGAACAGAGTATTTGCAGGCCGAGGAGTTTCGTTACATTCGGACACTCACCGTTCCGGAAGCAAGCGATTTCAAATACAGCAGCTCGGAATGGATTCTCGAGCCGGTCGAAGGCGGCACGCAGATGAACTACACGTTGATCATGGAGCCAGACTTCTGGGTGCCGCCCGTTGTCGGGCCCTGGGTCATAAAGCGTGTGCTCGGTAGCGGCGGTGTCCGCGCGATCAGTCGCATTGAGCGCATGGCGCTGGGTGAAGACATGCCTAGGCGACGCTCGCCGCGTGAGTGATTTCTCTTCGCGTCTACTCGCTTGGTTTGATCAATTCGGCCGTCACGATCTACCGTGGCAGCAAGCGCCAACGCCTTACTCGGTGTGGATTTCGGAAATCATGTTGCAGCAAACGCAAGTTGCGACGGTGATTCCGTACTACGCCAGATTCCTTGAGCGCTTTCCCGATGTCGCTGCGTTGGCGAGTGCGCCGCTGGATGATGTCCTGGCATTGTGGTCAGGCTTGGGTTATTACGCGCGCGCTCGGAATTTGCATCGCGCAGCCGGCATAGTGCGCGATGCACACGACGGGGAAATGCCAGCGGATTTCGATGCCTTGGTTGCGCTGCCAGGTATAGGCAGATCAACTGCGGGCGCAATACTCTCCATCGCATGTGGGCAGCGCCACGCGATTCTCGATGGCAATGTTAAGCGCGTGTTGGCGCGCCAGTCTGGTATTCGTGAGTGGACCGGCAAGACAGCTACGCTTCGCGAGTTATGGATACTGGCCGAGGAGTTGACGCCGAGTTCGCGTGTCGCCGACTACACACAGGCGATCATGGACTTAGGCGCGACGCTGTGTACGCGGTCCAAGCCAAGCTGCGATGCCTGTCCAGTGGCCAATGCGTGCATTGCTAAGCACGAAAACTTGCAGCAGCAGATTCCGGCCGCAAAACCCAAGCGCGCGAAGCCGCGCCGCAGTGTCGCGATGCTGGTTGTGCGAGATCCGTCCGGCGCTGTGTTATTGGAAAAACGTCCACCGGCAGGCATCTGGGGCGGGCTGTTCAGTTTGCCGGAATTGCCGGAGGAATCGACGCTAGAAGCGTGGGGCAATGATCTAATCCGTGCGCCGATCAATGTCATGGAAGCACTGGAGCCGATCATGCATTCATTTACGCATTTCGATTTAGAGATTCGACCCATGGTCGTGTCGATTGAAGCCGTACAGCCCGCAGTCATGGATCGTTCAGACCGAGTTTGGTATAAACGCGGCGCATCCCAGCCTTTGGGCATGCCGGCACCGGTGTCGCGTTTGCTTGAATCGCTGCAGTTTGATGCATAAAGGAATGAAGTGACTAGAACAGTTCAATGTGTAGTGCTCGGCAGCGAGTCAGAAGGCTTGGAGCGTCAACCGTACCCAGGCGACCTTGGCAAACGAATTTTTGAAAATGTCTCCAAGCAGGCGTGGCAGCGCTGGCTTGGGCATCAGACAATGCTGATCAACGAATATCGTTTAACGCCGATCGAGCCGAAGGCGCGGCAGTTTCTCGAGAAGGAAATGGAGAAGTTTTTTTTCGGGGACGGGTCCGAGGCGCCACCGGATTTCCAGCCCGGAAAGTAGGTTTGGGGGTTTGGGCGTGTACGCAATGAATATCTTCGGCTCGGCTGCGAACTCGCCTCTGACATTCATTGCGTACACGCCCAAACGTGGCTGTTAGTGGCTAGGAAGGTCAAAAAACCGAAGCAGCGTAAAGGGCCGCCGCCCGCAGTCTTGCGCAAGAGCGGCGCGCATAAAGACAAGCAGCGTAAGACGGGCCGCGAGCCTGTCCGCAGCGAAGACTTCAATGGCGATTCGCCGCGGTCCAGCGACGACTAGGTTGCGTTGCTATTGAGAGCCCGCCGGCCCTCACAAAACTGACGACATTGAGAATCGAGGCTGACCATGCGATCACCCCAAACGGAGAGCGCGTGCAATGGCTAGTAGCGGCGACTTCTTAGTGGAGCCGAAACTAGCCATTGCACGTGCTCTCCCTGCGACAACTTCAATGAGAAAATCGATTCTCAATCAAGTCCTCGACGACTTCCGGGTCCGCCAACGTCGAAGTGTCGCCCAGCGTCTCGAAATCGCCCGCAGCCACTTTGCGCAGGATGCGCCGCATGATTTTCCCAGAGCGAGTTTTCGGCAGGCTGGGAGCCCACTGTATGAAGTCGGGCGTTGCAATTGGACCGATTTCCTTGCGTACCCAATTGCGAAGCTCGGCCCGCAGTTCTTCCGTTGGGTTTTCGCCGGCAATCAACGTCACGTAGGCATAGATGCCTTGGCCTTTGACGTCATGCGGAAAGCCAACTACGGCGGCTTCAGCAACCTTTGCGTGTGATACGAGCGCGCTTTCGACTTCAGCCGTACCCATGCGATGACCGGACACATTGATTACGTCATCGACGCGACCGGTAATCCAGTAGTAGCCATCGGCATCCCGATGCGCCCCGTCGCCGGTGAAGTACATGCCTGCGAACTGCGAAAAATAGGTTTCGTAGAAACGTTGATGGTCGCCATAAACGGTACGCATCTGACCGGGCCAGCTATTCAGCAAAACGAGATTACCCGTTGCCTCGCCCTCGCGGAGGTTGCCTTCGTGGTCAGCGATTCCCACTTCGATGCCGAAAAACGGTTTCGTTGCAGAGCCTGGTTTCATTGGCGTAGCGGAAGCAAACGGCGTGATAATCATGCCGCCGGTTTCGGTTTGCCACCACGTGTCGACGATTGGACAGCGAGTCTCGCCGACCACGCGGTAATACCACTCCCAGGCTTCGGGGTTTATGGGCTCGCCGACGGTGCCCAGCACATGCAAAGAGCTGCGCGCGGTTTTCTTCACGGGCTCATCGCCCTCGCGCATTAATGCGCGAATTGCAGTGGGTGCCGTATAAAGAATGTTGACCTGATGCTTATCGACAATCTGCCAGATGCGGCTCGCATCGGGATAGTTGGGCACGCCTTCGTAAAGGACAACGGTGGCGCAGTTCGCCAACGGGCCATAGACGATGTAACTGTGCCCCGTTACCCAGCCCACATCGGCTGCACACCAGTAAATGTCTTCCTGGTGATAATTGAAAACGTATTGATGCGTGATCGAGCAGAAAACCAGATAACCGCCAGTGGTGTGCAACACGCCTTTGGGCTTGCCGGTGGATCCAGATGTATAAAGAATAAACAAAGGATCTTCGGCGCCCATAACTTCCGGTGGGCAAACCGGCGAGGCTTTAGCGGTAATGTCGTGATACCAATGGTCGCGACCACTGTGCCAGCTGATGTTGCCACCGGTGCGTTTCACGACAATGACAGATGTTACGTCCACGCCTTCGACGCCCGCCAGCGCTTCATCCACATTGGCTTTAAGCGGAATTTTCTTTCCGCCGCGTAAGCCTTCATCGGCTGTGATGACGAGCGTCGACTCGCAGTCTTCGATGCGGCCTTTCAGTGCTTCCGGCGAAAAGCCGCCAAATACGACCGAATGAATCGCGCCAATTCGTGCGCATGCCAGCATGGCAACGACGGCTTCCGGAATCATCGGCATGTAGATCGTGATGCGGTCGCCTTTCTTTGCACCAAGCGCTTTCATGGCGTTTGCCAAACGGCATACGCGTTCGTGCAAATCGCGGTACGTGATCTTGGCGTCTTCGGACGGGTCGTCGCCCTCCCAGATGATCGCAACCCGGTCGCCATTCTCGGCGAGATGCCGATCCAAGCAGTTGGCAGACGCATTCAGTTTGCCGTCGCCAAACCAGCGGACATGGAGATCTTCTTTCGCAAAGGAATAGTCCATCACTTCGGTGAAAGGCTCAATCCAGTCAATGCGTTGTGCTTCTTTGCGCCAGAAGGTTGCTGGGTCTTCGATAGAAGCTTTGTAGCGCTCCGCGTAATCGACTTCGTCGATCCAGGCGCGTTTCTTGATGGATTCGGGTACCGGGTAAGTTTTTGATTCGCTCATAGGGCAATAATAATGTGACTGGGGCTCAAGCGCTAACTGCAGCTTCACGTCTTTGCGTATACTTTTTTGAGAATGAGATTTAGTTCTCTCGTATGGCCTCAACAGGGGGGTGTTTGCTGTGAAAACGTTAGCCTGGATCGGAGTCAGTGCGGTATGGCTGCTTGCATTGAACGCGCCGATGGCGCTCGGGCAGCCGAATCCCTACACCGAAGCAAGCAATTGGCCCGTTGTGAACAATTATCGAGCGCTGGGTTCAGTGAGCGATGTGTACCCGGACTCTGCGGGCATTGTCTGGGTTGCCGAGCGTTGCGGTGCCAACAGCTGCGCGGGCAAACTGGGCGTTGAACCTATCATTGCTTTCGATATCGAATCCGGCCGCGTGGCGGCCAGTTTTGGCGCCGGCTTATTCGCCTGGCCGCATGGCATCTATGTTGATCACGACGGCAATATTTGGGTTGCTGATGGGCGTGCTGAAGGCGGCGTTGGCCGGCAAGTCATTAAGTTCAGTCCAACCGGCGAAGAACTGATGCGCTTGGGTCAGGCGGGTATCGCAGGCAATGGGCCCAACCAATTCAGCGGGCCTACCGGGGTCGTCGTTGCCGCGGACGGCAGCATCTTTGTGGCCGATGGCCATGACGAAGGCGCCAATCATCGCGTCATGAAGTTCTCAGCAGCGGGCGCGTTTATCAAAGCATGGGGTCAGCTGGGCTCAGCTGCTGGGCAGTTCAACGTGCCGCATGCGCTCGCCATGGACTCGGCAGGCAGGCTTTATGTCGCCGATCGTGACAACAATCGAGTTCAGATCTTCGATCAAGAGGGTAATTTCATCGATCAGTGGACACAGTTCGGTCGCCCGAGCGACATCTTCATTACGGCCAACGACGAAGTGTATGTAACGGACAATCAATCGAACGATGCGCGGCATCCCGGCTGGATGCGCGGTATTCGCGTGGGGAATGTGCGCGACGCGGTGGTCACGGCATTCATTCCCGACCCTGCATTCGATCCTCTGGTCAGTGAGGAAACCAGCGCCCACGGCCTTGCGGTAGATGCCCAAGGCAACGTCTACGGCGCCGAGGTGTGGTCGCAGAGCCTCAAGAAGTATCTGCCGCCACACTAACCCCGGCCGTATACTGCGGCTTGACTCACGTATCGTCGTGCCGGTCTAATACTCGCCCCACGTAT
>JAHEEO010000116.1 GCA_024640665.1 Rhodospirillales bacterium
TTCCAGGTTGCCGTCGCAGATACCGAGATAACGAACGAGCGCATGAATCTTGCGCATATAGGCGCCTGCCTCCGCCGAAGAACGCATATCGGGTTCAGAAACGATTTCCAGAAGTGGCGTCCCGGCGCGGTTGAGATCGATGCCGGTTAGGCCGTCGAAATCCTCGTGCAGGGATTTGCCGGCATCTTCTTCCAAATGCGCGCGGGTAATCCCGACGGTCTTGATATCGCCGTCGCTGGTTTCGATGTCGAGAGTGCCGCCGTATACGATAGGCAGTTCGAACTGACTGATTTGGTAACCTTTCGGCAGGTCCGGGTAGAAGTAGTTCTTGCGCGCAAAAACGGATTTTTCGGCAATTGTGCAACCTGTTGCGAGACCAAATTTGATCGCCATGTTGACCGCTTCTGAGTTGAGGACCGGCAGCACGCCCGGATAGCCGAGATCGATCAGGCAGGCCTGCGTATTAGGCGCAGCGCCGTATTGCGTGGATGCGCCGGAGAAAATCTTGCTTGCTGTCTCAAGCTGAGCGTGAATCTCCAGACCAATGACGATTTCCCAGTCCATTGCGCTCGCTCAAATGAATGCCGGTGGCAATTTCAAATGCCAATCGGTTGCTTGTTGATATTGATGTGCTGCTTGCAAAAGCCGGTCTTCCTTGCGATGTGGCCCGATGAGCTGCAGTCCGACAGGCAATTCATTGACGAAGCCGCAAGGTATCGACATGGCGGGCAGGCCGGCAAGATTGGCGCCAATTGTGTAGATATCGTTGAGGTACATCTGCACAGGATCATCGGTTTTCTGGCCAATCTCAAAAGCAGGCGTAGGTGTAGTCGGGCCGGCAATGAGGTCGACGTCCTCGAAAGCCTCGAGAAAATCGTCGCTGATCAAGCGTCGCGCCTTTTGCGCCTGCAAGTAGTAGGCATCGAAATAGCCCGCGGACAGTACATAGGTGCCGGTTAGGATGCGGCGCTTAACCTCGGCGCCGAAGCCTTCGCCGCGATTGCGCATATAAAACTCACGCAGATCGTCCGTTGGCGCTTCAGTTCTGTATCCAAACCGGATGCCATCGAACCGCGACAGGTTGGATGAGGCCTCGGCAGGCGCAACGACGTAGTAGGCCGGAACCGATAGTTCAATGTGTCGCAACGTGATCGGCTTCAGTTTGGCGCCGAGCTTTTCGAATTCAGCGAGTGCTGTACGCACAGCTGCAGCGTTGTCGGCATCCAAGCCGTCGTCGAAGAAGTTGTCAGGCACGCCAATTGTCATGCCTCGAATCGGTTTTTGCAGTGATTCGACCAGCACAGGCGCCGGCTCATTGAGCGACGTGGAGTCGCGCTCATCGAAGCCGCACATGACTTCCAGCAACATTGCCGAGTCTTCGGCGGTTTGTGTAAGCGGGCCGGCTTGGTCGAGACTCGAGGCGAAAGCAATCATGCCGTAGCGCGACACGCGGCCATAAGTCGGTTTGATTCCAGTAATGCCGGTCAATGCTGCTGGTTGCCGAATAGAGCCACCGGTATCCGTGCCGGTCGCGGCCGCGCACAGTCGTGCAGCCACAGCCGCTGCCGAACCTCCGGAGGATCCGCCGGGCACAAATCCGGGCTTCCATGGATTCTGTACGGCGCCGTAAAAGCTGGTTTCGTTCGACGAGCCCATCGCGAACTCGTCCATATTGGTCTTGCCGAGCAGGATGACGCCCGCGTCGGCAAGCTTGCTAACGACGGTAGCATCGTATGGAGACACGAAATTATCGAGCATGCGCGAGCCGCAGCTCGTCTTCACGTCGTTCGTGCAGAAAATGTCCTTGTGCGCAATTGGTATGCCGGTGAGCCGAGTTGCCGTTCCCGAGGCGATTCGCGCATCAGCAGCATCGGCTTGCGCTAATGCCTGCGCGTCGGTTGTCGTTATGAACGCGTTGAGCGAATCATCGTAGCGCTTGATTCGCTCCAAAAAATGCATTGTGAGCTCGCGCGACGAGACTTGCTTGGTGTGCAGCGCCTGGGAAAGTTGCGCAAGTGTTTTCTTATGCATAGTTGCTTCGCTGTGGCGGCGTCTGGCAGTTTGCGCCGGCCCGCACTCGGCAATCAGCCGATAAATGCGTCGATTCGGCCTATTCGATGACTTTGGGTACTAAATAGAGGCCGTCCATCACATGCTGGGCATTGGCCTGAAATCGTTCATGTTGGTCTGCTTCTGTGACCACGTCGGCACGCAAACGCTGTGGCTGACTCAGCGGGTGCGCCATGGGTTCCACGGCGCTCGTATCTACCGACTGAAGTTGATCGACGAAACCCACAATACGGGACAATTTGTCGACGACGTCGTCAAGTTCGTCTGCGCCGACTTCGAGTCTGGCGAGATCGCAGAGTTTTTCGATGGCTTCGGGCTTGAGAGACACGGGCGTCAATATGGATGCAAGTCACACTCAATAATACACGTCGCTTGCTGAATCTCCTACCCGTTGCTAAAGTCATCGGTTGGTTTCTTTTCTTAAGCTTGGCACCCAATGTTAAAGAGCTTTCTTGGACACTTCTCGAACGATTTGTCCATCGACCTCGGCACGGCTAATACCCTGATTTACGTTCCGGGCCGCGGCATCGTGCTCGATGAGCCCTCGGTTGTGGCAATTCGCGAAGAACCGGGCCGCGGCGGCAAGGTACTCGAAGCCGTCGGCACAGAAGCCAAGAACATGCTCGGCCGCACGCCAGGCCATATTACGGCCATTCGCCCGCTCAAAGACGGGGTTATTGCCGATTTCAGCATTACTGAGAAGATGCTGCAGTATTTCATCAAGAAGGCCCATGGTTCGCGCTATTTTCGGCCCAGCCCCCGAGTTCTGGTCTGTGTGCCCTATGGTTCAACCCAGGTAGAAAGGCGCGCTATTCGCGAGTCTGCCGAGGGCGCTGGAGCGCGCAAGGTGCACCTTGTAGACGAGCCGATGGCGGCGGCCGTCGGTGCCGGGATGCCGGTACATGAAGCACGCGGCTCGATGGTCTTGGATATTGGTGGCGGCACGTCGGAAGTTGCGGTCATTTCATTGAATGGCATTGTGTATGCATCTTCGGTGCGAATTGGCGGCGACCGGTTTGATGAAGCCATAACAAATTACGTGCGCCGCAACTATGGCATTTTGATCGGAGAGGCGACCGCCGAGCGGATCAAACACGAAGTCGGTTCGGCTTATCCCGGGCAGGAAGTGCGAGAGATATCGGTGAAAGGCCGAAATCTTTCCGAGGGCGTGCCGCGGGCCTTCACGCTTAACAGCAACGAAATTCTCGAAGCTCTGCAGGAACCCCTGCAAGGTATCGTCGGAGCCGTCAAAGTCGCACTTGAGCAGACGCCCCCGGAGTTGGGCTCAGATGTCGCCGAGCGCGGCATTGTCTTGACTGGCGGCGGCGCGCTGCTCACGGATCTCGATAAGTTGCTGACGGAAGAAACCGGCTTACCGGTTGTGGTTGCCGACGAACCACTTACATGCGTGGCGCGTGGCGGTGGAAGGTTGTTGGAGCTGCTGGACCAATACGGGCCATCGGCATTCTCTGTGGATTGATTGGACGCGGTGGCGCCCCCGTCGCAAGGATGATTAGGGCGTATATATAAGATGGCAGTCTCAGACTCAAAAACAGCGGTGGGTAGTAGGGCGCTCGAGTCACTCGCGTTGCGCTTCGTTCTGCTTACGCTTGTCTGTTTCTCAATGATGCTGGCCGATCATCGCGACAATCATCTTTCACGAGTCAGGCAAGCGTTATCGATCATTGTCTATCCAATTCAGCTGGCCGTTGACTTCCCCTTCTCGGCTTATGCGTGGTTGCGCGACTCAACCGAGGACCGCACGAATTTGGCCGCTGAAAACCGGCGGCTCGATCAAGCTTTGACCGAAGCGGAGTTTCGATTACAGCAATTCGAAGCGCTCAGCGTAGAGAATGCCCGGTTACGGGAGTTGCTTGATGCGACTTCGAGCCTGGACGATAGGCGACTTGTGGCAGAGGTGCTGTCCGTCGACTTGGATCCCTATCGGCAGCGCTTTGTCTTGAATCGGGGTGTCGACGACGGCGTGTTCGTGGGTCAGGCTATTCTCGATCGGCACGGCGTCGTGGGCCAGGTCGTGTCAGTTGCGCAGTGGACATCCGAAGCCGTGCTCATTACCGATGCGGATCATGCGTTACCAGTCGTTGTGAATCGCAATGGGCTGCGCACTATTGCGGTTGGAACAGGCGATCAAGGGCGCTTACGTTTGCCTTATTTGACCAATACAGCAGACGTCGAAGTGGGCGATTTGCTGGTGTCGTCCGGCTTGGGCGAAGTGTTTCCGTCAGGTTATCCCGTCGCACGCGTGCTCGAACTGCAGTCCAGGCCTGGCCAGGCGTTTGCCGACGTTATCGCCGAACCGGTTTCGGCGCTTGACCGAGATCAGGAAGTTATGCTGTTGTTCAGCGACATCGAAGCGCATGTCAATGCAGTCGATATAGCGGAGTTGCGTTGATGTCACGTGGCGCGCAATCGAACGTATTCGCGATCAGCAGTCTCATTCTAGCGTTGGCACTGAGCGTTGTTCCAGTGCCCCAGGGCATTGCATTGTTTAAGCCCGATTGGGTGGCTGTGCTACTTATTTATTGGACGATCACTCAACCTTTTCGTTTCGGTTTGTTTACGGCATTTGCAATGGGCTTGGCGCTCGACGTGCTTACCGGTGACTTGCTGGGCCAAAACACCCTGGCTTTGATCACGGTGGTGTTTTTGAGCCTGCGTTTCCATTTAAGGATAAGAGCGTTTCCCGTTTCGCAGATTGTTGGTTCGGTTATCGTCATGCTCGCGCTGTATCAATTCATTCTCTTCTGGATCGACGGCGTTGCAGGTCGAAGTGTTAGTCCGCTTGCGCGTATCGGCCCTGTGGTCAGCGGGGCGATATTTATACTCATTGCGCTCGTTACCCGTGACACCGGCGAGCGCAACACGCGCACGCGGATAGAGGCATAGACGTGGCCATCAGGAATTTGTCACTAAAGGATCATTGGCAAGAGCAACGACTCTTTGTCACGCGAATCCTTGTCGCAACGGTCATTATCGTTGGGCTCACGGCGGTGCTTATTGCGAGACTTGTGCAGCTGCAGATTTTTGAATATGAACGCCTCAGCGAGCTTTCTCAGGGCAATCGGCTACATATCGAGCCGCTGGCGCCCACGCGCGGGCTCATTTTCGATCGCAACGGCCTGATCATTGCCGAGAATCTGCCGACCTGGCAGCTGGTGGCGATACCGGAACAGATCGATGATCTTGAAGCTACATTAGCTCAGCTCGAAGGGCTCGGCCTGTTGGAGCCTACTGCGCGCGACGGATTGATTGAGTTGGTCGGCTCGCATCGCGGCTTCGAACGCGTGACACTCATTAATTTGGATGAAGAACGTGCGGCAAAATTTGCTGTTCGAAGGCATCGGTTCCCTGGCATTGATATTCAGGAAGGCTTGGTCCGCCACTATCCGTTTGGTGACATTGCCGCGCATGCAATTGGTTATGTCGGCAGCATCAGCACAGCTGATCTCGGTGTCATAGACAGAGCAAATTACGCTGCTTCATCGCATATCGGGAAGACTGGGATCGAGCGCAGTTACGAGGACGCGTTGCATGGTCGAGTAGGGTTTCGTCAGCAGGTGGTAAATGCGCGCGGTCGGGTGTTGTTGGATCCAGCGACCGAAGCTGCAGACGGGCAGGGCATTCTCGGTGGTTTGGAAACGCGCTGGCCGACGCCGGGCAACAACCTTGTCCTGGCGCTCGATATGCGCGTGCAGCTGGCTGCGGCAGAAGCAATGAAGAATGTGCGCGGCGCCGTTGTGGCAATGGACCCAAGCAACGGTGATGTGCTGGCGCTGGTGAGCCAGCCGTCGTTTGATCCAAACCGATTCTCCGAAGGCTTGAGTCGTGCCGATTTTGTTGCCTTGAACGAAGATTCCTACCGGCCGCTTTTCAACCGGGCATTGGCCGGCCGTTATCCGCCCGGATCTACAATCAAGCCGTTTTTAGGACTTGCTGGCCTGCATAACGAAAGTGTCGGCGAGCATGATGAGGTTTTCTGCCCGGGGCATTTCTCTTTGCCGGGGCAAACTCATCGTTATCGCGACTGGCGGCCACAAGGTCACGGTAATGTGGAGTTGCATGACGCCATCGTCCAGTCCTGTGATGTCTATTACTACAAGTTGGCGGTGGAACTGGGAATCGACCGAATGGAGACGTTCTTGAAGCGCTTTGGCTTCGGTTCGGTTACGGGCCTTGATATTGCCGGTGAGAGCATCGGTGTAGTTCCCTCGCGGGAATGGAAGCGCCGGAATTTCTCGCGCTCAGAGGATCAAGTTTGGTTCCCAGGCGAAACCGTCATCGCAGGTATCGGGCAAGGATTCACATTAGTGACGCCCATTCAGTTGGCGCATGGTGTGAGTGCCTTGGCAGCAAGAGGCGAACGTTACGCAGCTCGTCTGCTGATCGGTACCGAGAATGGTGTGAATCGCGAGGTGTTTTGGGCGGACCCGCAGGCTATCGAGCCCATAAACGACATCGATCCAGAACACTGGCAAGTCATTCACGAAGCAATGAAAGGCGTTACGGGTGAACCGGCGGGTTCAGGCTACCGCGTCATGTCCAGTGCTAACTACACTGCGGCTGGCAAAACCGGTACGGCGCAGGTCTACTCGGTTGCCCAGGACGCGGAGTACGACGAAGACGAAGTTGACGAATCCCTGCGTGACCATGGCTTGTTCGTTGCATACGCACCAGCTGAAGATCCGCGCATCGTCGTGGCGGTGGTTGTAGAAAACGGTGGTGGCAGCAGCGCAGCCGTGCCCATAGCACGCCAGGTTTTAGATCGATTTTTTGCCGCGGAAGAATATGTCGCTCGGCAGCATTGATTGGGACCGTTCTCGCTCCGGGCCATTACATGGTCCGCCGCGCTTTCAATTCAGTTGCGACACGCCTTTATTGGTCACGCTGCTGCTCGTCATTGGCCTTGGCTTTATCGTCTTATACAGCGCACTCGGCGCAGACGCTGGAAAGCTGATGCGCCAGGGTGTTCGTTTTGCTGCAGCTTTTGGCGCGTTTTTCGTGCTCGCACAGATTCCGCCGCATTACTTGCGAACATGGACGCCGTGGTTTTATACGTTTGTGCTTGGGCTGTTATTGCTGGTCATGGTCAATGGCGAGATCGGCAAAGGTGCGCAGCGCTGGCTAAACCTTGGCTTCGTTACTATGCAGCCCTCGGAGTTTATGAAATTGGCTGTGCCGATGATGGTTGCCTGGTTTATGCACGATCGGTCTTTGCCGCCGCGGCTCAGTCACCTGTTCGTAATGGCGGTCATCGTGCTCGTGCCGGCATTGATGATCGAGCGTCAGCCTGATCTCGGTACGGCACTGTTGGTCGTAGCATCGGGCGGCTTGACGATCTTGCTGGCAGGACTCAGTGTGCGGATTCTGGCTGTGCTTGGGTTGATCGGAGTCTGCGCGGCGCCACTGCATTGGGTTTTTGCGATGAGTGATTATCAAAAAGCCCGTGTGCTGACCTTCCTCAATCCGGAATCCGACCCGCTGGGGGCGGGCTATAACGGCATCCAAGCGAAAATTGCGATTGGGTCGGGTGGATTGTTTGGAAAAGGCTGGCTCAATGGTACGCAGGCGCATCTGGAGTTCCTGCCAGAGCGTTCGACGGATTTCGTGTTCGCGGTGATGGCGGAAGAATTTGGCCTGCTTGGATTGCTGCTGTTGCTCACGCTGTATCTCATTCTGGTGGGTCGCGGGCTCTATATCGCGGCGCAGGCCCAGGATACGTTTACGCGATTACTGGCGGGCACACTGAGTTTGACGTTCTTTGTGTATGTGTTCGTTAACACCGCCATGGTATGCGGCTTACTGCCGGTGGTCGGTGTACCGCTGCCCTTGGTCAGCGCCGGCGGCACCTCTATGGTGACGCTCATGGCCGGGTTCGGTATGCTGGCAGCCATCGGGGGCCACAGGAAGTTGCTTGCACCATGACAGGTTTCAGTGCCCGGCACATCTGGCGATGTGTTTTCGTTGTGTTATTGATAACGAGTCGGGTTGCTTGGGGTCAAGCAACTTACGACTATGATCCAGCGGCAGCGGAGCAGGCCCGCGCTGATTTCATCGCACGCATGGTTGATGAACTTGGTTTCTCAAGACAGGACATCGAGCCGCTAATTGCGTCCGCAGCAATTGACGAGTCCATTTTGGCGGCTATTTCGCGACCTGCTGAGCGCGTCGTGCCCTGGTACGACTACCGCAACATTTTTCTCAATGAGAGCCGTATCGATAATGGTGTCGCGTTCTGGCGAGAGCACGCAGACACAATTAGCCAGATAGCGGACGAGTACGGCGTCGATCCGCAGATAATCGTGGCTATTGTGGGCGTTGAAACACTCTATGGTCAGAGAATGGGCCGCTATCGCGTCGTCGATGCGTTATCGACCTTGGCGTTTGCTTACCCTCCACGGGCGGCTTTCTTTACGCGCGAACTGGAAGCCTTTTTGATGCTGAACCGGGAAGAAGCATTTGCATTGAACGAAGCGCTAGGGTCTTATGCGGGCGCCATGGGAGCAGGGCAGTTTATTCCGTCAAGCTTTCGTGCCTACGCCGTCGATGGCGACGGTGACGGCCGCCGCGATCTCTGGTCGAACTGGGACGACATCCTTTCGAGTGTCGCCAATTACTTAGGCGAGCATGGCTGGCGAGCCGGCGAGCCGACGGTGGTGCCGGCGATACGCACGGCTGCCGCGTATGAGCCTACTAATGAATTGAGATTGGATGATACAGTCGGCGCAGCTCAGCGCGGCGGCTATCAGTTTTCAGTAAATCTGCCAGAAGAAGCCGCTGCTGCCGTTTATTCGTTTGAAAGCGACGCGAACAATAAGGAGTATTGGGCGGCATTCAATAACTTTTACGTAATAACGCGCTACAACCGCAGCACGAAGTATGCGTTGGCCGTTTATCAGTTGGCCACTGAAATTCAAAATGCCTACTTGTTGGACGTCAGCCTTGGAAGCAATACTGAGCCTTGAAATGAAACATATACCAATTGCATTAAAGCTAGTTCTTGTTTTGCCGGCGGTACTGTTGGGTGCCTGCTCGAGTAGCCCATATCGGATCGATTCGCCGGCAACTTCGCAGCAACGTGTTATTGATGCGCCCCGCAGTGCGCGCGGTAATCCGAGTCAGTACGAGGTTTTCGGGCGCACCTATCGGGTTATGGCATCGAGCGACGGCTACCGCGATACCGGTGTCGCATCGTGGTATGGGCGTGACTTTCATGGCAAATCGACATCGAGCGGTGAGCCTTACGATATGTTTGCTTTTACGGCGGCTCACAAATCTTTGCCGATTCCGACTTGGGTTGAGGTGACCAATCAACGCAATGGTAAAGCGATCATCGTAAAAGTGAACGATCGGGGCCCATTTGTCGATGATCGAATTATCGATCTTTCTTACGCGGCTGCGTT
>JAHEEO010000117.1:0-6948 GCA_024640665.1 Rhodospirillales bacterium
AGCACGGCTTCACTGACATTTGCGCCCATGAATCCCGTCCTCAGCGCGTCAACGGCCGGGACGATGGCAGCACCCAAAATAATGACTGCGAGCAGCGTTTCAACATAGGAAATGCCCGCTTCGCGAGGCATTGAGCGGCGCCCTTGCGTCGTCATTGAATCGACACGCGTCCGGTCACCGACGCGACGCGAACTGTGCGCTGTTGGCCGCCGCGCGCCAGCGTGATTTCACCAAGTGTCAGTAACTGACTCGTACCGCCGGCTGGGCGAAATGGCAAGCCTTGCCCGTCAAACACCACGCTCGCCTGCCGACCCCCGCTGGGATAGTCGAACGGCCGGTCGGTAACATCGACACCCGCCGTCAGCGGCACATCAGGCAGAATGATATCGAGCGGCTGCTTCGTCATTGGGTCTGTGAGCGTGACGCCCGGCACCGCGTTGCCGCTGCTCAGATCCGCTTCAGCCACCAGCAATTTTTCGGAATCGCGGTCGATTTCTAGATATACGGGATTGCCGGTCCGCAGCGCTTCAGCGCGGGCAAAACGCACGGTTTCGGCCACCCAAGCCGCGGCCGCATCGAGTCGCTGATCTTCTACCGGTCGAAGGCTCGGCACCGCGATCGCCGCAAGCACCGAGACGATGCTCACCACGACTACGAGTTCTAAGAGTGTGTAGCCTTGCTTGGCGCTCTGTGCTGCGAAATCCATGAGAGCACGTTGGCGGCGCATATGACCATGACTGCAAAAGGGGGGCTTATTGATCCCCGATCAGCTCGCCAGTGATCGAGTCGAACTTCCAGCCGCCCGCGCCATCGGACGTAATCCCCAGCACGCCGTTAGTGACAACAGTCACCGTGTTTGTGGATCCCAACGGATTGGTCGGAACACCATCTTTCAGGTAAGGACCAAAGCGAAATTGAGCCGGGTCCGTACCTGTACAGGCCGCACCAGCCTGGTTCGTGAAAAACGTCATCTGCGTGGCAAATGCAGCGCTACCGATTGCGGCAGTCTGGTTCGCTCCATTCACGCAGGTGGCTGTACCGGCCGCTACAGCACCCGGATAAGCACCATGCTGCTGCCGATAGAGTTCAACCGCCGACCGCAGGCCGTTCAGATTCGCATCGAACGCAGAGGCCCGAGCGTCATCGGTTGTTGCCGCAAATTGCGGAACTACGATCGCAGCCAAAATGGCCAAGATGATCGTTACGATAAGTAATTCAACAAGTGTAAAGCCGGCTTGTCGTTTCGCTGGTGTGCTCATTGGCCCCGATCCCTCATGTTCTTTAGCTAGTAAATAGTGCTTATGTGATCTTCATGATCGCTAGGCTTAATGTCGGATAACCGGCCGTAATCTTTAGTCCGTCAGTGTGATCTCGATCTCAATTCTGCATGCCGCTGGCCTCATGCGCTAAGAAACGGCGCGCGCGAGCTTAAATATCGGCAGAATTAATGAGCTCACCAGCAAGCCGACAACGGTCCCCATCACCAAAAGCATGATGGGTTCGGCCATCTTCGACACAGTCTTCAGGCGTTGAGTCAGCTCTTGCTCGTAATAATCCGCAAGGCGGCCAGAGACACGGGCCAGATTTCCGGATTCTTCGGCAGTTGCGATCATGGTCTTGGCAATTGTCGGCACGAATCTCGCCTGCTCAAAACCCTGGGCGATGCGCCCGCCTTCCTGGACCAGCCCCTCGACGCGCCCGATAAACTGCTTGAAAACGCTATTGCTGACGACATCGCGGCATGCATGCAAAGTCTCAATCATCGCCACGCCATTACCCAACGAAAGGCTCATGACCCGCAACACTTGAACCAGGTTGAGCTCTGCAACGATATCGCGTGCAAACGGAATGCCCAGCAGGGTTCGGTCCACCGAATCGCGGCCGCCCGGCGTCGCCATCCACTGTGCGAGCATGGCAATGGACCCGCCAAGGCCAATGAAAATATAGATGCCGTAAGCGCGAAGAACATCGCTCACCCGCATCAGTGCTTTAGTCGTGATGGGCAATTCGTCATAGATTGATGTGAACAGATCGCCGAATTTCGGGAACACGACCAGCAATACGAACACAACGACCGCACCTGAGAATGCCAGCAGAAATGCCGGATACGACAGTGAGGACACAACTGTCCTTTTCAGTTCGCCACGTTTTTCTTCCATGGCCTTGAGTTCATAGAGCACCGTGTGCATGAATCCGCCCTTCTCGCTCGCCGCCACCAGGTTGACGTAGTTGGCGGAAAAAACCTCAGGATGCTTTGCGAGCGCTTCCGAGAACGGCCGTCCCTCGGCGATGTCGGCAGTCAGCGTCTCCAGCATTGCCTCTACTGCCGGATTATCGTTTTGTCCCTTGAGCGCCAGCAGTGCGTTATAGAGATTTGCGCCGGTTTCCAACAACAATGCCAGCTGCTCTGTGAAGAACATGCGCTCATTGTCACCCACCTTCGCGCGCGTGAGTGAAGACAACGTGAACTCACGCGCGCCGCTCGCGCGCGGTTTTACGTCGGCACTGACTTCTTGCAGCTCTAAGGCCATCTGTCCATCCCTCCTTAATAAGTAACGACGCGGCCCACTTCTTCGATCGTCGTCTGCTGCGCGCGCACCCGATCCATGCCGTCGTCGAGCAAGGTTTGAAAATTGCGGCCTTTCAGGAACTCATCAAGTTCGTCCTTGCGCGGATTGGAGACAATGAGGCGCTGCAAATCGCCATCAGTTTCGAGGGTTTCGTGAATGGCCATGCGCCCGCGGTATCCGGAGTCGTAACAGGCCTTGCAACCACGGCCTCGCGCCAGACGGATAGGCTGATCTGAGGGCCACCCAAAGCGCTCGACCACTGCAGGCTCAGCGATATACGTCGTCTTGCATTCCGGGCATATCGTGCGCAATAGCCGTTGCGCAACTACACCAATCAGCGCCGACGACAGCATGAAAGGCTCCACTTGCATGTCGATCAAGCGAGTGATTGCGCCGACACTGTCGTTGGTATGAAGCGTAGACAGCACCAAGTGCCCAGTCAGCGCTGCCTGCACGGCAATCGCGGCAGTTTCGCGCTCGCGAATTTCTCCAACCATGACAATGTCCGGATCCTGACGCAGTACGTGCTTCAGAATTTTTGCAAAACTCAAGCCGACCTTTTCCCGGACTTCGTTTTGATTGATGACGTCCATCTGATACTCGACGGGGTCTTCAATCGTAACGATGCTCTTCTCCAGTGAATTGAGATGATTCAGCGCGGCGTAAAGACTGGTCGTCTTACCGCTGCCGGTGGGCCCGGTCACTAGAATAAGGCCGTAGCTTCGATCGAGCAGACCCTTGTACGTACTGAGATTCCCGTCGCTCATGCCGAGTTTGTCGACATCCAAGATTGCCTGGTTCTTATCAAGTACGCGCAACACGACTTTCTCGCCATATAAGCCCGGCATGCTCGAAAAACGTAGATCGACCAACCGCCGATGCGTTTGCACTTGAATACGCCCATCCTGCGGCAGACGACGTTCAGCGATGTCCAGGTTGGCCATAACCTTGAGCCGCGAAATAATCGCGGAATGCAATTCGATCCGCGGCGTCATCACTTCATAGAGCACGCCGTCGATGCGAAATCGAACCCTGGCAATCTTGCGGAAAGGCTCGATATGTATATCGCTCGCGCCGTCTTTTATCGCTCGGTGAATCACGGAGTTGACAAGATTGATGACGGGGCTGCCAGCGGCCACCTCATCAATGGCAGCGTAGTCGTCGGGCAAGTTCGATTCGACGATTTCAAAGTCGTCGTCGACCTCAGCGAAGAACTCATCGCCCACATCGTCGAACCCTTCATTCTCATCCAGCACTTTGAGAATGTCGTCAACCAGCGCAAGGACGGGTCTCGCCTTGACGCCGGCGGCCTCCTCAATTTCGCGCAGGGTCGGCAGCGACTGCGGCTCCGCTGTTGCAAGCGTTAGCTGTCCGCGAACCTTGAACAGCGGCAGCACCTTCAGACGACGCAATTGATCATGATCCAGCAATGCGAGCACCGCTGGATCGTACAGTCCAGCGCGAATACGCACGTGAGGAACAGCGAGTTGATCAGCGAGTGTCTTCAGCACTTCGTGCTCCGATACCCAACCTTCGTCTATGACGATTTGCGCAAGCTGCTTGCCGGAGCGCTTCTGCAGCGCCAGTGCTTCTTCGATGCGTGCGGGATCCAGCAAGCCTCGCGCGACCAGCATGTCACCCAACCGTTGGCGCGATTCAGTCAGGTAAGGCGCGCTATCCGGCGGGCTGTCGCTGCCGTTGCTGCGAATAATCGCAATCTGCTGATTGAGTCCGGTTACTCTCAGGATCTCCTCGACTACCGCATTAGCATTGCTGACCTTCAACCAGCCTCCGGCGCGCAGCAGATCTTCCTGCAGATCGAGCAGCACTTCGAGCGCTTCGCTGTGAAGCACTTTGACCTGACTCAAATCGAGCACAATGCGGGTCTCCCCGCTCTGCAGAGACCGCGTGACGGATTCGGTCAGTTCTTTGAGTTCTGCCGGCGTCGCCAGCGATGTTTGCGGCGTCAGTCGAGTCGTAATTCCGACACGGATACTGCCAATTCCGGAACCGGATGCCGCTGCGGCAGCGTTCACCTGCCAACCGCCTCGCGACTCTCGACCGATTCAATCAGGAATTCCGCGAGCGGCTTAGGCTTGCCGATGCCATAGCCTTGTGCGAACCCGACGCCGAGCCTCAATAGATGCTGCCTAATTGCATCGCTTTCGACGAATTCGGCGATCGTCTGGAGCTGCATAACGCTCGCAACCTGCTGTACGGCTGCAACCATCGACGCAGATACCGGGTCAGTATCTATGTGCCTGACAATATCGCCGTCGATTTTTAGGTAATCGACAGGCAACGAACTCAAATAGCGAAAAGAGCTGAGGCCGGAACCGAAGTCGTCCAAAGCAAAGCGGCAACCGCGCGTCTTAATATCGTCCATGAACGCCCGCGCTCGGCCGAGGTCTTCGACAGCTGAAGTTTCTGTGATCTCGAAGCAGATACGATCCAACGGTATTGCAACGCTCGCAAGCTCGCTCTTGAGAAAATCGACAAAGCCCGGCTCGTTGAGCGCTTGACCAGACAGGTTAATGCTGATCAGCTGCAACGTTGAAGTCAGCTGCTCAGCATGCGCGTTAATGAATGCCAGCGTGCGATTAACCACCCAACGATCAATTTGCGGCATCAAGTGGTAACGCTCTGCGCCCGGCAAAAATGCGGCCGGTGACAAAATCGAATCGTCATCGTCCCGCATGCGCAACAACACTTCAATATGAAAGCGCTCACCTGGCCCCGCAACCGGCTCGATCAACTGCGCAAAGAGCTCGAATCGGTCGTCCTCGAGCGCCGCTTGAATTCTTCCCACAGACTCCATCTCTTCATGCCGCTTGATAAGCCCGGTGTCTTGGTGGGAGTAGGCATGCACACGGTTCTTGCCCAGGGCCTTGGCAGCATCACATGCCAGCTCGGCCGCCGCCATGCTTGCCGCCGCTGACTCGGTATCGGAATCGATGGGTGCCACGCCGATACTGACGGTTGTATTCAGGGACCGGCCTTCCCAGGGAATGACAGCGCCAACGAGACTGGCGCGCAACTTCTCGGAAATTTTGACAGCCTGATCAATTGAGCAATTTCGCAACACAATGCCAAACTCATTGCCACCAACGCGGGCTACGACATCAGAGTCTCGGACACTACGGCACAACGCTTCACCGGTAGCATTAATAACCGCATTCCCTGCCTCGTAAGACACCGTGTCATTCGTTACTTGTAGCCGATCGATATTTACATGCATCAAGCAATGTATGGAATCATTCATCGCGAAATCCGCAAATTGCTTTTCGACGTAGTACTCGTAACCTTCCCGATTAATCAGACCGGTACCCTGGTCGTACCCGAGCTGAATAATTTTGCTAGCCGTGCGTGCCATGACACGCAGCAAATTCTTGTCGCTATTTGCGAACCGTAACTTCGACGCGCCATTGACCAGCATTAGAATGCCTATAACTGCGCTCTTGGCATCGAACACAGGTGCGCCGGCAATGCTGTAGTTGGCACAATCGCTGCACGCAGAATCTGCCGCAAGATCGCTGCCGCGAAAAACAATCTCTTTGGCCGAGGCAATAACGGACTCGTATGCCGCCGGAAGCAGCGTCTCGACAGCAACGTCTAAAGCTACTGCAGACTGATTTGGAGATTCGACACTGAGTCTTATGCCTTTTTCACGCAGATGAATTGCCGCGACGTCGACATTCAGGAAGTCGCAACAGTTCTTTAGCACCTTGTTGAGTGCTTCCTGGCCTTCGGCGAAGTAATTGACCTGGTCCTCGGTATGGTAAACCAAGTTCAATTCCTCATAGCGATTTGACAGCTCGGTTGCCAGCTTATTCAGCTCCGCGTTCGAATCGAGATCGCGTGCAATGACGCCAGCGATGGCAGACAGAGCAGCTTCGACGCGTTGAATGTTGTGATCCGCCGACAGCAACGCCCAAAAATAGGCGACTCCTGCTTCTGACTCGATATACATTGGGGCCATATACAGAACGCGCGGTGCCAAGCTAATGCGTCGCACGCTTGTTTTATTTTCCCCAACGGCTTTCATTTTATCAGGCATGGCATGCAGTGCCTTGGCCGGCACCTCTGCTGGAAAACCATCGTCGGCGCAATAGAGTCTGCCATCCGCGGCGCTAACGGCGAACAACGCATCCACCGGCAGCATTTCGTTCAATAAAGGCCGAAATGCTGCGAAGCCGCGATGACCGAGTAATTTTGCGTTTTCCATATCGATAGACTGTGTCGGAATTTACTGCTGAAACGTGGCCTGAATTCGGCCGATGAGCATTCTCATGCTGACTGGCTTCTCAAGAAAATGAACATCGCGCATGTTGGCCGACCATTCGCGATGTTCGCGTTCGGCCAGCGATGTCAGCACATA
>JAHEEO010000117.1:6958-9467 GCA_024640665.1 Rhodospirillales bacterium
AAATTTTCGATCAGGGAATTCAGTCTCCACAGACTTGCACAAAGCACGGCCATCCATTCGCGGCATCTCAATGTCGGTTATGAGCACATCAGGCGCTCGCTCGCGAAGCATGGCCAGAGCTACCGCGCCATTTTCGGCCGTCAAAACATCGTAACCAGCCCTCGAAATACCAACTTCCATCACGCGACGCACAGCCGGCTCGTCGTCAACAACCATTACACTTGCCATTTAGATTGCCTTCTTGATCAAACCGAACTGCTTCCACAGCGTGATCGTGAAAGTGGAGCCCGTGCCCAGCTCACTCTCAACGCTGATATTTCCGCCATGTAGTTGCACAATTTCCTGGGCCAAAGAAAGACCCAATCCGTGACCGCCACGTTCCCGGACCTCATGGTGCTCACTCCGATAGAACTTGCCGAATACATTCGCGAGGTCTTCCGGGCCAATACCGATTCCGGTATCGCTGACGCGAATCAGCACTGCCTCGTCGGATTCCTCCGCCGCGATGCTCACTGAACCACCTGGCTTGTTGTACTTGATGGCATTCGAAACCAGGTTATTAATGGCTATGCGCAGCAGGTCTTTGTCTACCATGACCGCGTCGAGTTCTTTTGGCGTAGTGACATCTATCTGGATGTCACTCTGCGTTGCAGCACGACCGAGGCTCAGTTGAATATCCTCGAGGAAGTCAGCCAATCGAACGCGTTGCCGCTCGAGGCTCAGCGTACCCATCTCGAGACGCGTGATGCTCAAAAGATTATTGACGAGGCCAACGAGCCGCTCGACTTCGTCATGAATCGTATTGACGGCGGAAATACGCTCCGCCTCATCGGTATCGCCAAGATCCAGCAACATTTCGCTGTACAGAGCGAGCGTATTGAGCGGTGTTTTGAGCTCATGCCCGAGATGCACGACAAATTCCATCCGGCTTTTCTGCGCCAGCGTTTCTTGTGTTGCGTCGCGTATGACGACCAGCGTCCCGTTGACATCTGTGGCGTCTTTCGGCGAAAACAGCGGATACCCGTTTATGGCCAGCGTCTTGTTGCTGCCATTGTCGGCCGTAAATTCGATGACCCGCGTTTCTGATGAATATCGCATGGCCGCTGCGGACTCATAGTTAGCAAGAATCTCGGCCACCTCGGTTTGCTGGCACCACTGTCGAGCCGGCTTCGACAATATCTCTTCTTTCGATGCACCGAGCATCGCCGTCGCGCGCTGGTTGACGTAATTGATCTTGCCGTGCTCGTCCATTACCAGCACGGCATCAGGCAGCGCTTGCAGCGTCATGTCGATCCGCGACTTCTTGTAAGAAATGAGCTTCGCAGACGACATCAGTTCGCCTCGCTCGTGCTCGAGCGTGTGAATTTTCTGCTGCGCGTTGTCGACGAATTGATTAAAGCGATCGATGAATGCAGCCATGGAGGGCGATGCGCCGATAGTGACCTGCTGGGGCTCGTTCTCGCGCATCAGCCGCTCGATTTCGGCGCTGGCTTGCGCGAGCGGGCGAATCTCACGCTTCAGCAAGAAGTACACCAATGGCGTCAACATGAAGATCAATAGCGCCAACGTTGCAGCACCCGGCAACTGCTCATACAACAGCGCATAGGTGGGCCGATAGAAGCCCAAGCGGATTTGCCCGGCGTGCTCTCCCTCACTGAAAATCGGCGCGTAATACTCCATCACTTCACGCTGCTGCGACGCAAGTTCGAGCCCCCGCTCTCCAATCCAACCCGAAGGTTCATTGGACACAGGCGCTAACGGCACGATGATGCCTGGCGCGGTCACCTCTGCGATTGGATTGCCAGCTGTATTGACGATCGCTGCATAAGCAAAGTCGTCAGTTCCCTGGCTGAAGCTCAACAGCTGCAGCAGGCTTTGGTTGGCCCGCTGATCATCAAGTTGGGAACTCGGCAAGCCCGCCAGCAGGCGCACGAGGCTGATGCCGCGCGCCCGAATCTGTTCTTCGCGGGTGTTTTTCTGATCGAAAACCAACAAACTGATCGTGCATCCAATGACCAGCAAACATGCGCCAATCATTACGAGCACCGGACGCTCGACGGTACTCCCGGATCTATTCTTGTTCTTCATTCTTGACTCAAAGACCCCAATCAAGCTGTTTCTTGCAGCCGCGGCGAGCTAAACGCGGTGCTGCCTGCCCCCGCGACGAACGCGAGGCATCTATAGAGAAAACGCTCAATAAGGGTTATCGGGTCGCCGTTAGGATCGCTTTACGGTTTACCTGTGACGGCGGTCACGAAACGACCAGACTTGAAGATCGAAGTCTTGTATGTGCATGCTTGGAGCACGTGCTTTTCGCTGGGCAGGGCCCCGGAGAGCAACAGATCTCTGGATTCGCTGCTCTTTTTGATGATCACCGGGGGGGGATTCAAATGAAAGCAGTCGCATTTAGAAGCTACGGTCCGCCCGACGGCCTTGAACTGAAAAACGTCACAAAACCCACGCCGAGCGAGACTCAAGTGCTGATTCGCGTCCACGCCTCGTCCATTAA
>JAHEEO010000118.1 GCA_024640665.1 Rhodospirillales bacterium
GAGAGACCTTCCATCCGACGCCGATGCCTCATTCGACAAAGAAGTCACTATAGACGTATCGGATCTCGCGCCAATGGTTACATTCGGCACGAACCCAGGAATGGTCATACCGATTGATGCTGCTATTCCCGACAAGCAAGACGCCGCGACTCGCAAGGCGCTCAATTACATGCAACTCGACAGCGGCACACTAATCGCGGGCCAGTCCGTTGACATCGTATTCATTGGCTCGTGCACCAATGGACGCCTCAGCGACATACAGCAAGCCGTTTCGATTCTGAAAAATCGAAAGGTGGCGAAAAACGTCCGCCTGCTCGTCGTACCGGGTTCCGAGCAAGTGAAGCGTCAAGCAATAGATGCAGGCTATGACGAGATCGTTCGCGCAGCCGGCGGCGAATGGCGGGAGCCCGGCTGCTCGATGTGTATTGGCATGAACGGCGACACGGTTGCGGCGGGCAAGCTTTCTGTAAGCACCAGCAATCGTAATTTCGAAGGCCGTCAGGGCAGCGGCGCACGCACCATTCTGGCCAGCCCTTTAACAGCCGCTGCGAGCGCCGTCACCGGCGTCATTACTGATCCGAGAAGCCTGGTATAGAGACAATGGAAGCAACCATTCGAATTCAATCAAAAACGATCGTATTGCCGCAGACCGATATCGACACCGATCAAATTATTCCCGCAAGATTTCTTACGACGACCACGAAAGAAGGGCTTGGGGATCAGCTTTTTGCGGATTGGCGTTACGAGAAGAACGGCGCATTGAAGCCAGACTGCATCTTGAATGATCCGAGTGTCCGGCAAAACAGCATCCTCGTCGCCGGCCATAACTTCGGTTGCGGATCCTCCCGGGAACATGCGCCATGGGCCCTATTGGATTATGGAATCCGAGTTGTCATCAGCACTGAAATCGCCGATATTTTTCGCGCCAATTCACTAAAAAACGGGCTCGTTCCCGTCATTGTTGATGCTGATTCACATGCATGGCTGCTGGCGCATCCAGGCGCCGATGTTGCCATTGATTTGGAATCAACTACATTGAGCTTCGATGACCGCCAAGTCGAGTTCCCTATCGATCGATTTGCCCGTTATTGCCTGATTCACGGGACGGATCAGTTGGGCTTTTTGCTCGATAACAATGACGCCATCACCGCATACGAGCAACGCACACCATGAGCAGCAAGATCGTTTTTTTGCCCGGCGACGGCGTTGGCCCTTCCGTAACTGCTCAAGCACGCGCAGCAATCGAAACCGTTGCCGACATTCATGGTATCGCGCTGCAGTGCTCGGAAGCGCGGATGGGCGGCGCCGCGATCGATGCCGATGGTAGCCCGCTTCCGGAGTCGACCCTGGCCGCGTGTCGGGATTCGGACGCAGTATTTCTGGGTGCAGTCGGCGGACCCAAGTGGGCAAATGTGCCGGTTGAACTGCGGCCGGAGCAAGGCTTGCTGGGATTGAGAAAAGCGCTGGGGCTGTTCGCCAATCTGCGTCCCGTTATCACCCTGCCCGCGCTGTCGAGCGCATCGCCACTGAAGGCTGAGCGTCTCGCCAATGTCGATATTATGGTCGTGCGTGAACTCACGGGCGGAATCTACTTCGGCAAACGCGCCCGAACTGACACATCGGCATTCGACACTTGCGAATACACAGCCGAAGAAATCGAACGCGTCTGTCGAGCGGCTGCGGACCTGGCCAAGAAGCGCCGGGGTAAAATCACCTCTGTGGATAAAGCCAATGTGCTGGATACAAGTCGCCTGTGGCGCGACGTGGCCACACAAATTTTTGCGGACGAATATCCAGAACTCGAAGTAGAACACCTGCTCGTTGACGCAGCAGCCATGCACTTGCTGTCGAGGCCCGCCGACTTCGACGTCATTGTCACCGAGAATATGTTCGGCGATATTCTGACCGACGAAGCGTCGATGCTGGCTGGTTCCCTGGGGCTTTTGCCCTCCGCGTCAATCGGCTCAGAAGGTCCGAGCTTATACGAGCCGATTCATGGCTCAGCGCCGGATATTGCCGGACTGGATGTGGCTAATCCCTGCGGCGCCATCCTCAGTGGCGCCATGTTGCTGCGTCACGCGCTGCACCACGCGGGCGCGGCGGCTGCCATCGAGTCTGCAGTGACCTCATGCCTGGAGCGCGGGATACGTACACGCGACGTTGTTGGCGCAGACGGCAAATCGGTTGGCACCGAAGCCTTTGGCGCCGCCGTAATAGCCGAGCTTAAGTCCGCATAGTTCAACTCGGGATCCATTGCAAAGAAGCAAAGCTTGTGCGCTCACAGTCATAGAGGCATAATAACGTATTAACGCACTATTACATTAGAACGAGCCGGCAGCGTCAATGAAACCCCGCACGCCTTCGAACCAGCAGCAAGCACGCGCAAGTATCGAACAAGACATGTATCGCGCAATCTTAAGCCTGAAGAGCTCGGCGGAATGCCAGGCATTCTTTGCCGACCTGTGCACGCCAGCGGAACTCGAAGCGCTGGTCGACCGTTGGGGCGTCGTTGCACATCTCGAAAATGGCCTGCCATATCGAAAAATTCACGAACTCACCGGCGTATCAGTCACTACGATAGGACGAGTGGCTCGATTCCTGTCAGCCGGTAATGGCGGCTATCAAACCGCGCTAAAGCGGCTCAATGACCGTAAAACGGATTAAGCATGCCAACAGAAACCGAAGAAAGAATAAAGATCGCAGTCCAAAAATCGGGGCGTTTGACCGAACACTCGCTGGATCTGCTCGTGCGCTGCGGGCTCAGCTACTCGCGGGGCCGCGATCAACTCATTTGCTATGGCGAAAACATGCCCGTTGACGTGCTCTTGGTACGCGACGACGACATTCCCGGTCTCGTGCAAGAACAAGTCTGCGACCTCGGTTTTGTCGGGCTCAACATCGTTGAGGAACGCCGCTTGAGCCTCGTGGCCGCTGGCGAGAAAGTGGAGTTCGATGTTTTGTCCACACTGACATTCGGCCACTGTCGGTTGTCGTTTGGGGTACCAGAGGAAATGCAATACAGCAGCAGCGAAGATCTTGCGGGTCTGCGGATCGCGACGACCTACCCGGCAATCGTGAAAGACTATTTGGCACGCAATAGCCTGAATGCATCCGTCGTTAAATTTTCCGGTGCCGTCGAGATCGCGCCCAGCCTGGGTAAAGCCGATGTCATCTGCGATTTGGTCTCCAGTGGCAGCACGATGCGCGCACACCATTTGAAGGAAGTAGAAACCATTCTGGAAAGTGAGGCGGTGCTGATCGGCGGCAGCGAAGAAACACGCGGTAGTAAGGCCACGTGGATAGCGCGTCTGTTGCAGCGCCTGCAAGGCGTGCTCCAGGTAAAAGAAAGTAAGTACATTATGCTGCACGCGCCCCGCAGCGCATTGCCGCGGATTGCGGAACTACTCCCCGGCAGCGAAGCGCCCACTATTCTTCCGTTGGAGGGACGCACTGATTTAGTCGCGGTACATGCAGTATGTCGAGAGAACGTGTTTTGGGAGACTCTCGAACTGCTCAAGGAAGCCGGCGCGAGTTCGATGCTGGTGCTTCCCGTAGAAAAGATGCTGGCTTGAGGTAGCCGCCGTGACGTATTTCAGTCCGCTTGAATGGCAAAAACTAAATGCTCAAGAACGTGCCGCTGCACTTGCGCGGCCCAAACTTGGCGACGACTCGAGCATTCGAGAAACTGTTAAGAAGATCGTTGCCCGAGTTCGCGAGGAAGGTGATGCGGCACTTGCGGCATTGACATTGGAAATCGACGCTCGAGTGCTCAGCAATATAGCGGTCGGTGCCGGGGAAATCGCCGCCGCAGCGCAGCGCCTGACGGCAGAAGAACGCAATGCAATAGATACCGCCGCAGCCAACATCGAGCGGTTTCACGCGGCCCAACTACCGGCGGACATCGACATGGAAACCATGCCGGGCGTGCGCTGCAGCCGCGTGTCGCGCCCCATTGAGCGCGTCGGCCTATATGTGCCTGCGGGCACCGCACCGCTGCCATCTACGGCGCTGATGCTGGGCATTCCAGCAAAAATTGCCCAGTGTCCACTGCGGGTGCTGTGCAGCCCGGCTCAGGCCGACGGGCAAGTCGATCCAGCCGTGCTTTATGCGGCCCACTTGTGCGGTATCGATCAGGTTTTTAGCATTGGCGGCGCACAAGCGATTGCTGCAATGGCCTATGGCACAGCGAGCATTCCGAGCGTCGACAAGATTTTCGGTCCAGGTAATCGCTGGGTCACAGCAGCGAAAACGCAAGTGAGCAACGATCCTGCCGGCGCCGCATTGGACATGCCCGCAGGCCCGTCTGAAGTGTTGGTCATTGCCGACGCATCGGCAAACCCCGAGTTTGTGGCTGCCGATTTGCTGTCGCAGGCTGAGCACGGAATTGACTCACAAGTCGTGCTCGTGACAACTTCCCAGAAGTTTGCCGCAGACGTAGACGCCGCTATAGCAAAGCAAATCGACAAATTGAGTCGCCGCACGATAGTCATTGCGGCGCTGCAGCAGTCCGTGTGCATCATCGTGCCTGATGTCACTACAGCCATTCGAGTTTCCAATCAGTACGCACCCGAACATCTGATCCTGCAGGTAGAAAATGCCAGTGGGCACATTGCAGAGATCAAAGCGGCCGGATCGGTCTTTGTCGGCCCTTGGGCGCCTGAATCGGTTGGCGACTACTGCAGCGGGACAAATCATGTGCTACCCACCTATGGCTATGCGCGCAACTATTCCAGCCTTGGCGTCAGCAGCTTCTTGCGCGCCATGACCGTGCAGGAACTCAGCCCTGCGGGCTTGCAGAATATCGGGTCAACTGCCGTTACTCTTGCCAATCTCGAAGGCCTCGATGCACATGCATACGCCGTTCAATGCCGCTTAGCTAAGCTAGCCGAAGGTGAACAGACATGAGCCTTGTAGAAAAACTCGCACGGCCGGACCTTGCCGCTGTTCGGCCTTACACCCCGGGCGTATATGAACCCGGTCTAGTGCGCCTCAACGCCAATGAGTCGCCTTGGCGATCACCAGCAGACAAGACTGACCGTGGGCTCAATGTGTACCCCCCACCCCGGCCAGATGCGATCAAGGAACTGCTTGCCGAGCACTACGACATTGCTGCCGACCAGCTTCTCGTAACCCGTGGCAGCAGCGAAGCAATAGACATTCTGATTCGTGGCTTCTGTGTCGCAGGGCAAGACGCGATCCTAACAACGCCGCCAACCTTCGATATGTATCGGCTGTATGCAGGCATACAAAATGTCGAAGTACGGCACGTACCGTTGCTTCAAAAGCAGAACTTTGCGCTCGACACGCAGAAGCTGATCGAAGCGATCAATCCACCAGTGAAACTCGTCTTTGTTTGCTCGCCGAATAACCCTACCGGGACGTCGGCACCCCGCGCCGAAGTTGAGCGCGTTTGCGAGGCCGCAAATGACCGTGCGCTCGTCGTAATTGATGAAGCCTATTACGAGTTCGCGAATGCCGAGAACTTCTCCGCGTTTCGGCAGAGATTCCCCAACGTCGTGCTGCTTCGAACGCTATCGAAGTTCGTTTCACTCGCCGGGGTTCGATGCGGTGTATTGATAGCCGACCCGGAAATAGTCAAGTTTCTCGGCAATGTGCTGCCCCCGTATACCTTTCCGACGCCTTCCATTGAACATGTACAGGAAGCCTTTACGAAGGACGCACTCAATATCTCTAAAGAACGCATCCAACTCATACGGCGCGAACGAACCAGGCTCGCTGAGGCAATGCAAGACTCGATCCTCGTAAAACATGTGTATCCGAGCGATGCAAACTTTGTTCTCTTGCGAGCGCGCGACGCGAAACAGTTTGTCGACCGCGCGTATCGTGCGGGCATTCTCGTGCGCGAGTTTCCGGGTCAGCCGGAACTGGAAAACTGCATTCGCGTCACCATTGGAAAGCCCGAAGACAACGACCGACTCATTCGTGCCATCTCCGGCGTGGAAACCAGTAATGATGGATAAAGTAATATTTATCGGTTGGGAAGGCGCTGTTGTGAGTCGTCCCGCCAACGGCTATGTCACCTCGTTGAATGACATCCAACTAGTGCCAGGGGTCATGCCGGCTCTGCGCAGATTCACTGCGGCTGGTTATGCAATCGTCGCCAGTACCAATAGACCGGCGGATACGCTTGAGACAGCAATTGTAGAAAAGGTCGACCTAAGCGACGACTTTGTTTGCAGACTCTTCCGCTCCCAGGGAATCGACCTATCGAAACCGAAGGTGTGTATACACTCTGCTGCGGAAGGCTGTAGTTGTCGGAAGCCCGGTGTCGGTCTCATCGCAGACTATTTACCGAAGCTGGACCGCAACAAAAGCGCTGTCATCGAAAGTGAGGCGTTCTGCGAAGAGTTTGCTCGAAATGTTGGTGTGCAAGCAGTGCGGCTGGAACCAAGCTCAAGCGCATGGCAAGCCGCCGCCCACCGCTTGCTGGATGCGCCGCGCGTTGCCTCGGTACGCAGAAAAACGCGCGAAACAGATATTACAGTCGATATTGACCTCGACTTGACGACAGACCCCAACATCTCAACCGGATTGGCTTTTTTCGACCACATGTTGGAGCAGCTCGGCAAACACGGAAGTTTTGCGCTCACCGTAAACTGCAAGGGAGACTTGGAGGTTGATGAGCACCATACGATCGAAGATGTCGCACTCGCTATCGGCGCCGCGCTTCGGCAAGCATTGGGCGACAAGCGCGGCATCAAGCGTTATGGCTTCTTGCTACCGATGGACGAAGCCCAAGCTCAAATCGCGATTGATATCGGCGGTCGAGCGTATCTCGTCTTTGAGGGGACATTTCCCCGGCTGGAAGTTGGCGGTATGCCAACAGAACTCGTAGAGCACTTTTTTAGATCTTTGAGCGACGCATTGGGCGCATCGCTGCATATTCGGGTCAGCGGTGAGAACACGCATCATATGATCGAGGCCTGTTTCAAAGGCGTCGCCCGCGCGATCGGGATGGCAAAGGACCGCAGTGGCGACGTGCTGCCGTCTACCAAGGGGCAACTATGAGCGAACCCCTTGTAATCATCGGATCGACGGGTGCAAATCTGGCATCGCTCGGATTCGCGCTTGAGCGGCTTGGCGTTACAGCGCCGGTGAGCGAAGATCCAGCCACTATTCGCTCGGCAGAGAAGCTCATTCTGCCTGGTGTCGGCGCAGCCGCCGATGCAATGCAACGCTTACGGCGCGCTGGACTCGATGCAGTCATTCCGTCTCTGACGCAGCCGCTGCTCGGCATCTGTCTCGGCATGCAGTTACTGTTTGAAGAGTCAGAGGAAGATGCAGCGAAGTGCTTAGGGGTCATGCCCGGTCGCGTCGTTCGCTTCTCTTCCGATCACGACCTGCCAATTCCTGAAATGGGCTGGAACGAATTGGAGCAGTTCGCGCTATCGCCTTTGTTTCGAGGGCTAGACCGCGGCGCTTACGCCTATTTCGTGCACAGCTACTTTGCGCCTGTGAGCGAATACACGATCGCCGAAGCGAATTATGGCGAACGTTTTTCTGCGGCGGTCTGCAGGGATAACTTTTATGGGACTCAGTTTCACCCGGAGCGATCCTCTAACGTGGGCGCGCTTGTGTTGCGGAATTTTCTGGAATTATGAATAGGCTACAACTCATTCCCGCTATCGATATTCGGCATGGCAAATGTGTACGGTTATTCAAGGGCGATTTTGCTCAGGAGACCAGCTACAGCGTTGACCCGGTCGAGCGCGCCGACTATTACCGGCAACTCGGCGCACGCTTGCTGCACATCGTTGATTTAGATGGTGCCAAAGAGGGCTCGCCGAAAAACCATAACCTAATTCGCGGTATGGCTGCCGCAGGCGGAATGCAGATTCAGCTCGGTGGCGGCATTCGCGACGAACGCTCACTTGAACAAGCGCTCAAGGTTGCCGACCGGGTCGTTATTGGCAGTCTGGCGCTGAGCGCACCGCAAGAAGTCAGCCGCTGGATCGAGGCATATGGAAGTGAACGCTTCACGTTAGGTTTTGATATCCGTTTTAGCGAACACGATATCCCCATGGTGACGACACACGGATGGACAAAAGACAGCGGCAAATCGCTGTCGCAGGCCATTGAGAGCTTCCTGAGCGCAGGCCTAAAGCACGTTCTATGCACAGACGTCGATCGAGACGGCGCTATGCAGGGGCCGAATCTGAGCCTTTACGAGTACTGCGCTGAACATTGGCCGCAGATTGCGTTTCAAGCTTCTGGCGGTGTCCGCAATGTCGGCGATCTCGAAGCCTTGAATGCCATCGGCCTCGCCGCTGCCATCTCCGGCAAAGCCTTATTGGACGGTCATTTTTCTGAAGAGGAGATGCAGCGATTCTTGCTAGACGCATAATCCCCTGTCTTGACGTCAAAGACGGCAAAGTCGTCAAAGGCGTGCAATTCCGCAATCATCGCGTCATGGGCGACATCATCGAATTGGCTCAACGTTACCGCGACGAAGGTGCCGATGAACTGGTCTTCTACGACATTACCGCGAGTCCACACGGCAGAACCGTTGATAGAACTTGGGTCAACCGCGTCGCAGCCGTGCTGGATATTCCGTTTAGCGTCGCAGGCGGCATACGATCAATAGAGGATGCCGAGACAGTACTCAATTTCGGCGCCGAGAAAATATCCGTCAACACACCTGCGCTGGAAAATCCAAGCTTGATCAACCAGCTGGCCAAACGCTTCGGCTCCCAATGTGTCGTCATCGGTATCGACTCGAAAATACACGCTGGCGGTTACGAAGTTCACCAAAATACCGGTGATCCTGACAAGTCTCGACAAAGCCGCAGCAACACGCTCGAGTGGGTTAAGGAAGTACAGGATCGCGGTGCAGGCGAGATCGTTCTCAACTGCATGAACCAGGATGGAGTTCGGCAAGGCTATGACATCGAACAATTGCAAGCCGTTCGAGCTATCACTCGAGTGCCGCTCATCGCTTCAGGAGGAGCAGGCACGATGCAGCATTTCGCGGATGTGTTCGAGCAAGCAAACGTTGATGGCGCTCTGGCGGCCAGCGTTTTTCATTCGGCCGCAATAGCGATACCCGATTTGAAATCATTTTTGTTGGCAGCCGGTGTCGCAATGCGGCCGCCCAGTGAATAGGAGCAGGCTTTTGACAGACAATGCATTTTTGCAAACACTGGAAACAGTGATTGACGCACGACTGAAGGAACAACCGGAGGACAGCTATACCGCCCAACTAGCGCAGCGCGGAATTAATCGTATAGCGCAGAAGGTTGGCGAAGAAGGTATCGAGGTTGCTTTGGCCGCAGCCACGCATGCTGATGACTTACTCATCAGCGAATGCGCAGACTTGATGTTCCACCTACTGGTCTTGTTGCGCGTTAAGGGCTTTTCTCTCAGCGACGTTTCCGCAAAGCTCGAACAACGTCACGGGGCTAGATGACGAATTCCTTTGCCGGTGCGCGCAAATTGTACTGGGATC